>NIUT01000090.1:31423-37519 GCA_002254365.1 Nitrospira sp. UW-LDO-01 | reverse complement strand
CCAGAGAGCAATCCTCGGCGCTCTGCCATGCCTCCCGCCCCAGAAAGGTTCTACTTGTTCGATCCACCCTCTGCGGGTTCGGATGATGCGGGCAAAAACGCGATGCCGACGGATATTGTCCCGCTAGCGAGAGAAGAGAAGCTCCACCTATCAGGGAGCCCGCCGCCAAGACGCAGCTTCACATTTCAGAGCTGACTAGAGGTAGCCCCGCGTGCGTGCATCCGCTTCTATCTTTTCGGCTTCGGCTCGACGCTCAGATTCCTTCTTGGATACCCACGTCTCCCACGATTTTCCGTTTGCCGTATCCTCCCCAGTGAACGCAATCGAGGCAATCTCGTGGTAGGGAATCCGTCGGGGATCCGGCTGGTCAGCTGGAAATAGCTCAAGATAGGAATCATCGGCTGAAATGTGACGGTTGTAGATATAGCCGGCGACAGACTCACCGGAACGCAGCACGACGGTGACATCTCCGCGATAGTCGAAGGCCAGCTCTACAGCTTCCGCAGTTTCAGCAGCAGAATGCGGGGCAAATACCCGCCCCTCAAGGGAACAGGCGCTCACAGCAATATGATTCTTCGTGTCGGTCATAACCTGACATCTCCATCACTAGTTACCCTCACGATGGATCTACTCGTGAGTAACACGTGAGAAAACTCACCGGGAGGTTGGCAAGAGGATCAATTTGGCAGTCCGCGTGAATCCCGACATCGTACTAAAGGTGTCTTCAACAGCCGAGGCTTCGTATCCGCAATGCACCATACAATCGGCACACTTTTCATTGCGACCCGTTCCATACTGTTCCCACGCAGTTGATTCCATCAACTCATGGAAGGTCTTGGCATACCCCTCTTGCAGCAAATAGCAAGGCTTCTGCCAGCCGAAAACATTATAGGTCGGATTGCCCCATGGCGTACATTGATACTCCCGCTGGCCCATCAAGAAATCCAAGAATAATGGCGACTGATTGAACCGCCACCCGGACTTTGGGCGCGCCAGCACCTTTGCGAATAATTCCATGGTTCTTGTCCGCTTCAAGAAGTGCTGTTGATCCGGAGCCTTTTGATAGCTATAACCCGGCGAGATCGTCATCCCTTCAACACCCAACGCCATCATCTCATCAAAGAATGTCCTTACTCGTTCAGGATTGGCATCGTCAAAGAGAGTGGTATTCGTCGTCACCCGATGGCCGCGTTTCACCGCCGCTTTGATAGCCTTTACCGCCACCTCATAGACGCCATCGCGGCAAACCGCCAGGTCATGCTCGTCTTTGAGCCCATCCATGTGGACGCTAAAGGTCAGATACTTGGACGGCGTGAATTCGTCCAACTTTCGCTCAAGTAGAATCGCATTGGTGCAGAGATAGATATATTTCTTCCGATCAACCAATCCCTGTATGATTTGCCCGATTTCAGGATGAATGAGCGGCTCGCCACCCGGAATACTCACCATGGGCGCCCCACATTCCTCTGCCGCAGCCCAGCATTGCTCAGGAGTCAATCGCTTGTCGAGCACGTGGTCAGGATATTGAATCTTCCCACAGCCGGCACAGGCGAGGTTACAGCGAAAGAGTGGTTCGAGCATAAGGACCAAAGGATATCGCTTCACTCCCCTGAACTTCTGGGAAAGCACGTACTTCGCCACTGTGTATTGCTGAGAAATCGGAACAGCCATTCCGCTCTCCTTAACTTCTAGACCGACTCGCTATGTACTTATTCAGCCCTGTATATATGAACAGCCGCAACTCGCAGCTGTATCTGGAGGCACGAGAATGTTCGGGATTGTAACATCTCGTCTATAAGTCGTCAATTTTCTTATCGAGCAGACCGAGAGGAGTCGCAGCAAAGAATCGCCCACGGTCATCTCGACAGGCATGGGACCAACACCTATGTGACCCAATAATCTCTCCTTAGTAGTTTTCTGAGCCGCAATAAAGATAGTTCCCGCTCAGGCGAATACATTGACAGGAACAAGCCTCGTCCGCACCTTACGCAGCCATGCCTCAGAGAAGAGAACAAGTATTGGAAGGGCTCATCCCATTGACAACCAGTCACCCTGGCTCAATGTCGAATGAGAAAATCTGACGAACTATTGTTCGTCCGCGACAGAGCAGAAAGCGGTTGCTAAAAGATTAGCCACTACACACAAAATTTACGAAGACATGGCTCAGACGTCAATCAAAGTCAATCCCAGCTCTGACCCCGATGTTTATCCAGCTGGCTGTCGTGAAGAGCTGATCTATCTTTAACAGGTTACCGATGTCTGCGGCAAAGTATGGAGGCGCCGAGCGGGTTCGAACCGCTGCATCGCAGTTTTGCAGACTGCTCCCTTACCACTTGGGTACGGCGCCCCGGAACCGGCATTATAATCGCTTCATTTTCCAGAACTCAAGACAAGAACGACGCCAGCACATTAGATCTCACTTGCAATTCGAGGAGAGGAAGGAAGTATAGGTTCTGACCGAAGCTTAGAGGAAATCGCTCGATCCTTAGTACCGAGAAGCAAGCCATACAAAATGAGCATGGCAATACCGAGGTGATGATAACTTTTTAAGGCCTCCCATCTGACTCTCCCTACCACTTCATAATTCAGTACCATCGTCAGGACCACGTACACCGCCAGCATCGTGTATCCTGTACGGCTCAACGCTCCGCTCATCTTTGTTGCGGCAGCTACGACGATACAGGCCGCCGGTATCATCCAGACGAGATGCTGGTCCCACGTGATGGGCGAAAGAAACAGTGCCAAGAGAAGGACTCCCGCGCACTCTCGCCCCCATTCCGAATCTCCAGGCCCTTGAAATGTTCGCCGACTAGACCAGGCGAATAATCCAACGATACCGATGACAGCCACCCCAACAATGGCGTTCGCCAGCGGTCCAGGAAGATCCAACACCGGCTTGTAACTCTCATCTACTAATCGCAATCGATGAGTTGGAGGATAGGTCACAAGGTACCGCAGCATGGTATGGCGGAGCGAAAGGTTGGCCTTCTGCAGCTCATTTTCCTGCCGCCCCTCCACCTGTCGATCAAGTACCGATAACACCGCATTCCTCGTCCATTCCATGTGATGGTCCCACCAACTCGTCGGCCCCATATAGAGAATGGGCAGCAGAATCCAAAGAACGGTCGCGAGGACCGTGTACGAGGCAAGCCGCCACTGCCGCTTCCAGAGAAACAGCAGCACGAAGAGTGCAGGCGTAATCTTCAGAACGATGCTGAACCCCATCAAGGCAGCTCCTAGCCATTCTCTCCCGACCCATATCGCATAGATTGCCCCGGCGATAATCCCTAACAGCATGAGATGTGGACCGCCGTCATCAAGATCGTTCAAGATGAACTGGAGTGTTAATGCACCTGCGCCGGCTCCTATCAGCAATCGACTCCACGGTGGCGTGACGGATGAACCACACACCATCCGGTGAAAGAATATCACCGTCATGACTAAACATCCGATAGCCACGGCATACCGCAGGGCCAGACTTGGATTTCTTTCCAGCATGAGCAGTGGAGCAAAATAAATTCCAGTGGTGGGCAAATACATGTAGCAGTAGTCATTGGCGTAGAGATATTCGCCGGTGAGAAAGCGCCGTCCGATCTCGCGATGGATATCGATGTCGCGGAAGTGATACGACCGCCCGAAGGAAATAATGTAGCCGTGTACGATCGCAGCAATGGTAAGGCCGAGTCTTGCTAGTCGGATAAAGAACGGAGTTTGGGCGAGATCACAAATCCAATGGATAATCGATTGCAATTGCATGCTGCATGCACAGTGACATGCGCCAGAACGACACGTCAATTGTTTCTTTGATGAGTCATGTCCAGAAAGAAACTGAATAGGTGCGAAATGCCGTAGTGCGAGAGCTGAACTAGCTGTGAGGCAGGACTGGAATTTCTTTACCGAGCGTTGAGGGCTGATCGCCCTGATGAATAAGAGGTTCCCATCCGCTACCAGCAACGGATACAGCTGGCTCACCGCTGCCTTCCGCTTCTTTCTCCTTCGCGAGCTGCTCCACTTCCATAATCAACGTGTCCATCAATTCTTCCATCGGAACTTTTCTCACAAGCTTCCCCTTCTTGAACAAAATACCTTTCCCCTCGCCGCCGGCAATCCCGATATCGGCTTCTTTCCCTTCTCCGATCCCATTCACCACACAGCCGAGCACGGATACGTTCAACGGCGTCTTGATATGGCCGAGTTTTTTCTCCAATTCATTCGCCATCCGGACAACATCGATCTCGACCCGTCCACACGTCGGACAAGCGATGACATTGATTCCGCGGTGGCGCAGTTCGAGCGACTTTAGAATCTCATAGCCGACCTTCACTTCTTCTACAGGATCGGCAGCAAGCGACACCCGCAACGTATCTCCGATGCCCTGAGAGAGAAGATATCCGAGGCCCATGGCTGACTTCACTGCTCCGGTCATCGCCGTACCGGCTTCGGTGATACCGATGTGCAACGGATAGTTCGACTGCATCGCAAAGAGATAATAGGCATCGATCGCATGATGCACATCGGATGCCTTGAGTGACACCTTCATATTGGTGAAGCCGACATCCTCGAGCGAACGAACCGCGTTCAACGCTGACTCGGCCAAGGCTTCAGGGGAGGGCCACCCGTACTTTTCCAGCAGGGGCCGTTCAAGCGACCCCCCGTTCACTCCGACGCGAAGTGGAATGCCTTGGTCATTCACGGCCCTAATGACCTCTTCCACCTTCCACCAGGCCCCGATATTGCCTGGATTGATACGCACACAATCGACGATCTTCGCTGCTTTCAAGGCAAGACGATGATCAAAATGGATATCGGCGATCAGTGGTACCGTCATCGCCGATTTGATTTGCGGAAGGACTTGGGCGGCCTCTTCGTCGGGAACCGCGACACGAATAAGTTCACAACCGGCGGCCTCAAGCTGATGAATTTGAGCAACGGTTGCCGCCACATCACGGGTGTCTGTCGAGCACATCGATTGCACGGACACCGGGGCATCGCCACCAATTTTCACCGAACCAACCTGAATCTGTCGAGTTTTTCGCCTTGAAATATGCATCCAGCTACTCGCCTTGCCCCGTATCCTTCACTCCTTATGTCACTCTTAACTGCCCTGTTCATCTCCATGTGGAAGATGACCAGCATGTGCTGTCCCGACAAATTGTGTTTTTTCTGCCGACGCCTTCCCGATCAGCTCCTTGACACTTTGATAAATTCCTTCCGCCGTCAACCCATATCGCTCCCGCAGCAGATCTTGCGGCCCCTGCTCGATGTACCAATCAGGCAAACCAAGCACCTTGGTCCTCACACCGGAGACGCCCGCCTCGGCCAGCGTCTCAAGCACTGCGGAACCGAACCCACCCATCTTACAGCCCTCTTCAACCGTCACGACATACCGAACCCGCTTCGCGACATCCACGACCAGCTCCTGATCGATAGGTTTCACAAACCGCCCATTGACGACCGCCGTAGAGACGCCTTCTTCGCTGAGGCGCTTCGCGGCTTCCATCGCTTGCCACACGGATACGCCAATCGCCATGATCGCCACATCCGTCCCATCCTTCAGCAACTCACCTTTCCCGATAGGAAGTGTCTGCGGAGTCGCATCCATCTTCACGCCCAGGCTCACTCCGCGCGGATAGCGCACCGAAATCGGACCATTATGTTCCAGGGATGTCTTCATCATATGCTGAAGCTCATTCTCATCTTTTGGTGCCATCACAACCATGTTGGGAACATGGCGCAAGAAGGCGTAGTCGAAGGCACCGTGATGAGTGGTTCCATCCTCTGCCACGAGGCCGCCACGATCGATACAGAATGCCACGGGAAGATTCTGCGTCGCCACGTCGTGCACGACTTGATCATAAGCCCGCTGGAGAAACGTCGCATACATCGCCACGACCGGCTTCAGCCCTTGGGCTGCAAGCCCTGCCGCAAATGTCACGGCATGCTGTTCGGCAATACCGACATCGTAGAGACGATCGGGGAATTCTTTTTCGAACGCCGTCAAACCTGTGCCTTCGCACATGGCTGCCGTGATGGCAACAATGCGTTTATCCTCACGGGCCAATTTGACCAGCGTCTCCATTGCGAGCGCCGTATAGG
>NIUT01000090.1:4293-31405 GCA_002254365.1 Nitrospira sp. UW-LDO-01 | reverse complement strand
CGACATCGTAGAGACGATCGGGGAATTCTTTTTCGAATGCCGTCAGACCTGTGCCTTCGCACATGGCTGCCGTGATAGCAACAATGCGTTTATCTTCACGGGCCAATTTGACCAGCGTCTCCATTGCGAGCGCCGTATAGGATGGCCGCGCGGCTTTTTTCGCGGGGACACCCGTCTCGCGAACGAACGGTGGGCAGGCATGGAACCACACGGGATTCTTCATCGCCGGCTCATACCCGAGTCCCTTCTTCGTAATGATATGGAGAAGGACCGGTCCCCTCATTTTCAGGACATTCTCAAGCGTTGGAAGAAGATGTTCGAAGTTGTGTCCATCGATAGGACCACTGTACTGAAACCCAAGCTCCTCGAACAGCAATCCGGGGAGAATCACGCCTTTTGCTAGCTCTTCAGCACGACGGGCGAGTTTTTGCATATCACTGCCGATATGAGGAATCTTACCCAGCAGCTGCCCCGTTTCTTCACGCATCTTCCCGTAAAACTCACCGGTAATCGTTCGGCTCAAGTACGCGGAGATCGCCCCGACATTTTTTGAGATCGACATCTGATTGTCGTTGAGGATCACGAGGAAATCTTTTCCGAGCCCTCCGGCATGATGCAGACCTTCGAGCGTCATACCGGCCGTCATCGCCCCGTCACCGACGACACACACGACTTTATGCTTTTGCTTCAACTGTTCACGGGCTTCCACCATACCGAAGGCAGCCGACACCCCAGTCCCGGCATGCCCGGCATTGAATGTGTCGTATTCGCTTTCCTCCCGCTTACAGAACCCGCTCAGTCCTCCATATTGGCGAAGCGTATGGAACTGTTCTCGGCGACCGGTCAGCAGTTTATGTGTATAAGACTGGTTACTCGTGTCCCATACAATCTTGTCGGTCGGCGTATCGAGGAGATACTGCAGAGCGACCGTGAGCTCAACGACTCCCAAATTTGAAGCCAGGTGTCCACCGACATTGGAGACCGCGCCGATGATCTGTTCACGAATCTCTTGGCACAACGCTGGAAAGCGGTCGGGAGATACTCGTTTCAGATCAGCCGGACTATGGATCTTCTTCAAGATGGACATGGATACTCTCCTTCGTTTGTCTACCATTGACGCTGACCGCCTTTGGCAGGAATACGCTCTCTCTGGGATAATCCAGGAGCGAATTTTTGTGAAGTTTCACACAGAAACCACATGAAGTCAAGTACTTACGAAAGGCACACGGAGCTCAGAAACCACTCAAGTCGCCAGTGGCACGAACCCTGATTGAGTCGTTGATCACTTCCAGCTCATAGCGGACCGGGTGCCCAAAGATCCTCGATCTTCGTGCTTCCGCCGTTCAGAAGAGGCTTCACGCACAATACAGTCGTGGCACTACATCTCAACCGGCAGAAACCTTGCCAGATGCCATATTGCGTATCCCTCAGACTATTTAGATTCGACCACATATCACACTGTGCTCGCCCTATGTATGGGAGCGGGAAGAGTCTTGCACCAGGCTTGTTAGTATGGGAAATCGAGTCCAGCAAAAATGGCTCCCCCTTCCTTGCTAAAGCCATAGTCGATTCGTCCCACGACATTCGGGCGAATAATTCCTCGAAACCCAATGCCCGGTGTAATACGATAGTCTTTGAAGCTGACGTTCTTGAACGAGTTGAACACCTGCCCCGTATCGATAAACGGGGCAATCTCAAAATCGGCCATAACCCCGGCGAGCCGCGCTCGCAGGATATGAATTCGCTCTTCGACACTGAACGCGATCATCTGCTTGTCGATGTATCGATCCACGCCAAAACCACGCAATGAATTCTGTCCACCGAGCGAGCTCTGCTCGAAAAATGGTACGTCCGTCCCGATGGTCGCTTGTAGTTCCCCATGAATGACCAAAATGGCCCGCTTGGATTCACTGGCAAACATTTTCTTCACATCAAGCCCATACCGCGAATAGAGCGGATGCTCGCCGTTTTTGAAATTATAGTTCAGCTCGGCATAAGCCGTGACCGCCATCCCATCGGTCGGTGTCACGAGATTGTTCCGAGTATCGTAATGGAAGCTGATCCGTTGACCAAGGACGGTTGCGCCATCGACACCCGGAGCGTTCGGAAAATTCGCGCCTAAAAAAGGAAGATCCGTCGCCCCTTCCTGGATCGATTGCATATGGCGGAGTCGTTGGCTCACAGCGACCTGCGTCACTTCGTTGGCATAGATACCAAATTTCCAGTTCAATCTCGTTTCGGATGCCGTATAATTCGTCTCGTCATTTTTCCGCGTTGTTGGCCCGAGCCCAAAAAAGCGCACCGTGGCATTTTTGAAATGCGTCGCACTGAAACCAATACTATATCGCCCGTCGCTAAAACCCGGATCGACATAGCTTAACAAAAACTTTCTCTCGATCCGCTCAGTCCACGAAGCGATTCCCCGCAGCTCCTTTCCTCCCGGCTCATAGCGAAACAAATTGACGGTACCGCGCGTCCCAACGATCGAGTTGTAGACCACCATCGGGGCAACGAGATACTTCAGATCCCCATCCGGCCCGGTAAAGAGAGCCGGCACAATCAGCCCGATATCGTTGCCGTCGTTTTTGCTGCTGCTGACGGCAGGAATTGGGAAGAGCTTGACTTCGGCCTGAAGCTCGCGGGGAGACGCCAGACACAGGGCGACAAACAAGACAAGAACAAGGCCGACCGCAAGGCTACGCATACACGTCGTCATCACGTCAGAACCGGTGCTATGGTGCCTTGAGCTTGTCTGATTTCTTGCGGAGCTGTTCGACGAGATCCGTGTAGGAAGAGGCACGAAGAATTTTCGTAAACTGCCCACGGTAGTTATTCACCAAGCTGACGTTGTCTACGACGACATCGTACACTCGCCACTCGTCAGCCTTATTGACGAGTCGATAATCCAAAGGAATTTCGGTTTTCCCTGATAGCACCTTTGTCCGGACTTCGGCGTACTCTTTCTCCGTACGCTCGTTGAGATACTCCACGCCCTCGCCGGAATAGGTCTCGATCTTATCCGCATACGAATTCGTCAACAACCTTCGAAATAGATCGACGAACTCCTGCTTCTGTTGGTCTGTCAGTTGATTCCAGGGAGCCCCCAGTGCCCGCCGAGACATTTCAGCATAATCGAATCGTGCCGCCACCACGGTTTCGAGCATGTGTCGACGCGCGTCGACCTTCCCCGGCTGTTTGAGCTCTTTATCCCGTACGATCCGGAGCACTTCATCAATAGTTGCCTTCATGGCGACCGTGGGATCCCCCGCAATACTTTGGGTAGGTACTGCCACAATCACCGCGGCCATGAGCAAGAATCCCACGGCTGACCGACGGAACACGCCTCCACTGTTCCAGCACTTCCCCATCACCATATCCCACCTACTCCCTTTGACTCGATGGCTTATTCCGCAGTGCGCAAATACGTGCGCTCGAACTAATTGACTTTCCCGTGCACGTATTGGCTCACCAATTCCTCCAAGTCGAGACCGGACTCCGTATCTCGGATGGTCTCACCCGGCTTCAACGGATCGCCCCCTCCACCCGGCGACAGGGATAGGTACTTTTCTCCGATGATCCCTCGCGTCTTGATCGAAGCTATGGTATCCGAATACAGCTTCGTCCCATTGTGCAACCCCAATCGCACGAGTGCCCGATCCTCCCTGAGGCTGATCGCCTTGACCCGCCCAACTTCAACGCCCGCGATTTCCACAGCCGCTCCGGATTTCAACCCTGTCGCGGAATTGAATAGCGCATCAACCTCATAGAGATCTCCACCGATCAGTTCCAATTTCCCCAGCTTGACGGAGAGATACCCCAACGAGATGATCCCTATCAATACGAATATGCCGACAATCATCTCCAGCTTGGCCTTCTCCATCATGATACTCCTTTAGCCTCTGAAGCCTTTGCGTGCATCAGCACCGTCCCTCCCACCGAAATAAATTCCTTGATTTCCGGATCAGTGGTTCGTTGAAACTCAGACGGCTCGGCCATCGCCGCGATCTTCCCCTGCTTCAAGATCGCCACGTAATCAGAGATCCCGAAGATTTCTGGAATTTCATGGCTCACCATCACTGCGGTAAAGCGAAACTTTCGCTGCATGCTCGTAATCAAGTCATGAATCGACTTGGCCATGAGCGGATCAAGCCCCGTTGTCGGCTCATCGAACAGCATGATCTCGGGCTGCATGACCAACGCACGTGCCAACCCTGCGCGCTTACGCATGCCTCCGCTCAATTCTGCCGGAAATTTATGTCCCATCCCGGTCAAGCCGACTTGATCGAGTTTTTCCTCAACCCGGTTGGTCACCTCAGGCCCTTTCAATCGGAGCTTTTCCCGGAGGGGGAAGGCGACATTTTCGAAGACCGTCAGTGAGTCGAACAACGCCGCGCCCTGGAACAACATTGCAAATCGCTTGCGCACCTCATTCAGCGCATGCCCGCGAAGCCGGGAAATCTCGACGTCATCGACCCACACCTCTCCGGAATCAGGCTGGAGCAAACCGATCATGTGTTTCAGCAGCACACTCTTGCCCTCTCCACTGCGCCCGATGATCGTCGTGAGTTTTCCTTCCGGCACGGCAAGATCGACGCCCCTCAATACCTGCTGCCCACCTAGTGTCTTCGTCACCCTGACAAGCTTCAACATGATTACAGGTTAAAGAGGAGGGCGGTCAAAAAATAGTCCCACACGAGAATCAGGACCGACGAGAGTACGACCGCTTCGGTCGTAGCGTTCCCCAGGCCCTCTGCACTCATTTTGGTAAAGAACCCCTTATAACAACAAACCCAGCTGATAATCAGCCCAAAACTGATGGATTTCAGGATGCCCCCATAGACATCTTTCCACTCAACCGCAGATTCTATGGAATTCCAATAGGTCCCGGCATTCACGCCAAGCAACTCCACTCCCACGACATGGCCACCGTAAATTCCCACCACATCAAAAATAGCGACCAGAAGCGGCACGCCGATCAACCCCGCAACCAATTTTGGCGCAATCAGGTATTGGAGCGGATTGACGGCCATGGTATCGAGCGCATCGATCTGTTCCGTGATCCGCATGATTCCGATCTCCGCCGTCATGGCTGACCCGGCTCTCGCCGTCACCATCAGCGCTGCCAACACCGGCCCCAGCTCACGAATCATGCTGACCGCCACAGCTGCGCCAAGCAACCCCTCCGATCCGAACTTCCGCAACGTATGATACCCCTGCAGTGCCAGCACCATACCCGTGAAGGTTGCCGTCAACACAACGACAAATGTCGATTTATAGCCGATAAAATGGAGTTGTTTGACGGTTTGAATCGCTCGAAACGGGGGGCGTGCCAACCAGCCGAAGGCCGACAGCACGAAAATCAGCATCCGACCCATTTCAGCCACAGAAGTGAGAGCCCAGCGGCCTAGTCCTTCAAGAAATTTCATAGTCACATCGAGGTCGACGCGCGTTCTCGTCCTTGATGAGCCCTCGTCGTAGCATACTGCCTAAAAAAACCGGTCAACGCTTCCGCGGCGATGATACTCTGCCGACGAAGCCGACCAAGCCCCAAGAGACAGGACGGAGCGGCTAGAACAGTCCCAATCCCTTTGAGCCACTCAGTGGGCCTGAGAAAAAGATTGAAGTCAAGCGGAAGATCTTCCTCGAGAAGATCCGACACCGTTCGAATAATGATAAATGGCGTACGGACTCGGTTGGCTTCGACCGCCAAGGCTGCGCTCTCCATATCAAGGCCGATTGCCTGCGTCTTGTCTGCAAACGCTCGTTTTTCCCGAGCAGTCCCGATCACATGATCAGTTGAGACAAACCGACCCATCTGCACCGCAGGTATTCTGGTCTGAGTGTACTCGACTACACGATCCCGTTCTTCGCCAAACACACTGATAGGAAGTACGGACTCCGTACTTTTCTCACCGCTGTACACTACCTCATGACCGACTAAGAGCGCACCAATATCTACTGCGATCAGTGCGCAGGCAAACCCTGTGGAGATTATGAGAGAGAAGGACTGGTTATCAAGCAACCGGGCAGCACATTGCCGTGCCTTTTCTGGACCGACACCAGTCTGAATCAGACAATATTCTTGCTCCCCGGCAACATGCACAAGCGTCTGAATTCCACCGACAGTGCGTTTGACCACAGGATGAAACGCTGAACGTATGGCTCTCATTTCCCATGGTGTCGCCGCAAAAATAGCGACGCGTGTGCCCGGCTGCCCATTCAAAGACAATGGAGGGAAAAGACCGGCGGGGGTCAATGCTCGGCCCGAGGGAGGTCAGCTCCTTTGAGATGATGGCGCAGTTCGTCGGCCCTTGTTTTCCCACGAGCACGCAGGTTGCGATACATCGCCAACGCCCATAAGGGGAAGTATTGACAATACCAATGGTACCGAAGGTAAAAGACGCGAGGAAATCCCGTCCCAGTGTGGGCAATCTCCTGCCATGATCCATCCTTCGTTTGCTGCCGAAGCAGGAACTGTACACCACGCGCCACACTGAAGGAATCAACCGCTCCGGCCGACATCAGGCCCATCAGTGCCCATGCGGTTTGGGATGGCGTACTCTCTCCTTTTCCATGATCATCACCATCGTCTCGATAGGAGAGACAGGATTCACCCCACCCGCCGTCAGGATTCTGTTTTGATTCAAGCCACGACACGGCACGGCGAATATAGGGAGCCGAAAGATCCTCACCGATGGCACGCAGACCGGCTAACACGGACCATGTCCCATAGATATAATTAACACCCCACCGCCCATACCAGCTTCCGTCCTTCTCCTGCTCTTTCTTCAGAAAGGCCAGCGCCGGTCCAGCTGATGGGTGGGTCTGGTCATACCCTAAAGCGCCGAGCATTTCCAAACACCGTCCAGCAAGATCAGCCGTGCTGGGATCCAACAGCGCCTTGTGGTCGGCAAACGGAATATAGTTGAAGACCACTCGGTTATTGTCTTTATCATAGGCTCCCCAACCGCCGTCAGAGCCCTGCATGGCCAGGACCCATTGCATGCCACGCCGCATGGACTCGTCCAGTTCACATTCCTGTTCAGGGATCTTCAATTTTGAGAGCGCCATGATGACAACCGCGGAATCGTCGACATCTGGATAGAGTTCATTCTCAAACTGAAAATACCACCCCCCCGGTTCTGCACTCGGTGAGGAGATGATCCAATCCCCTACCGTCTTGGCTTGGCGGGACATCAGGTAGCGGCCTGCCTTTTGGAGCAATGGATGATCCTGCGATACACCAGCCTCGATCAACGCATTGGTCAACAACGCCGTATCCCAAATAGGTGAAAAACACGGCTGCAAATGCACGGTGGAGACGGACTCGCCATCCATCATGACCGAATCATAGACTTCCAGCTCCTCGATTTCACGCAGGGCTTTGACGACGAGCGGATCATCGGCCTTGTAACCCAAACATTCGAGCGCCATGATGGAATTCGCCATCGCCGGATAGATCGCGCCGAGCCCTCCAGATCCTTTGATGTGATCCACCATCCAGGACGCGGCCTTCTGCAATGCCTTCTCCCGTAACGCCCGCATCGGCATACGGTCATACAACTTCAACATCGCGTCCAAGGCGACAAAAAAGTTGTGCGGGGTAAACCAGGCCTGATCTTTATTGAACGGAGGATACTTCCAATATCGCACTTCTTCGCGCGGGACGGAATACAACTCGTCGATCCCCTGATCCCGTGGAATGCGACAGACCGGCCGGTGAGCGAAGACAATCAGTAACGGAATCAAGACCGCCCGTGACCAGTAGGAGATCGCATAGATACTGAAATAGAATTTCTTGGGAAGCAGCATGATCTCCACAGGCATGTGGGGGACCCCTTCCCAATCATACTGATCGAACAACGCCAGCGTGATTTTCGTAAACACGTTGGCCTGGAGGACTCCGCCCATGGCCAAGATACGTTCCTTGGCCCGAATCATGAACGGTTCATCTGCCGATACACCGCCCAGCTTCAACGCAAAATAGGCCTTTACCGAAGCGCTGATCTCTGACGGTCCTCCGTAATAAATGGGCCATCCTCCATCAGGAAGCTGCATCGACTTGAGATATCGAACCGCCATCACTTCCCGTTTTGGATCCACCCGATCAAGGAAGCGGCGAAGCATCAGATATTCTGATGTGAGAGTGGTATCGGCTTCCAATTCCGCAACCCAGTAGCCCTCAGCATGTTGGCGAGCAAAGAACCATGATTGGCTCCGCTTGATTGCCTCATCAACCGAATCAGGCTGTCCCACAGCATGACCAATTGGCCGCCGGCCTGCGGCGGTATCTAAAGCGGGAAGCACGACCGGCTTCTCCGACACCAACCGAAGCGGTGTCACGGGGTTGAACTCCGTTGCGTGATCCAGCCTCCCCGGCGTCCCAGAGAGCAAGCTGTCAGAGAGGCGGTTAAAAAGCGCCTTAATGAGGTTCATGAATGGTTAGGACTCAAAACAATAACGATCGGCAGGCAAGAAACCGTCATCTACAACAGGTCTCCTTGTGTGTGTTTGAAAAAACCTACACAAGCACTGCTGGTTTATAACAGACACCCAAAATCGAGTCAAGCGCGAGAGATACAGAAGTGCCTGATGTTCCCGCCAGATTCGAATCCGGTAGGTGATTGAGAATAGTATGGTGGCTACGGTGATGACGAACAGCCTATTGGAAAGCTATGTTGAGGCACGACGTGGGACCACTCTAGATATTAGAGAGGAACTCACGTGAGTCTTACTGCGGGAGAAACGGATCACCATATCAAGACGACACCCAGGAGGATAACGCCCCATAGGACAGCCGATAACTTCAGCCCATTGATCACTCCCATGGCAGGCGCCAAGGGATGATCATCAAACGCCTCCAGCCTCTCCACATCTTCTCGGCGAACCAGCGTTCGGTCTCTCTTCCCATGTAAAGTACAGAGTGTTTCCAAGATCACCTGAGCACGAACGAGACCGTCGACTGATTGCGGATACGGGTGCCTGACTGGTCCTTGGACAGGTGTCATGATTACCTCCTCGATAGCGGTAACATCTCCCTGTTGCTACACTTACAGAATACCCGAGCCTATCCTCCTCCCATACGAAAACCATCTTTCTTTCCGGTTGAGGCTGAACGGACATCACCTCATTTGCGTACGGTCGTAATCGCCCACGCCCAGCCTGCTCTGCATGATCCAAACACACTCCTGCTTGTACCCAACGATGCGTTACGGAGGGGAGTCTGCCTTGCCACACAAACAACACTACGCCATCATTATGGGTATCGAGGGATCTCCTCTGTGCCGCTAACGGATTCTTCATGCGCCTATGCGGATGCACCGAGTCACGTTCCCATTATGGTTCCTGAGCATCTTCATCATAACACTCACCTTCTGCTCTGTACTCAAGGCAACCGTCTCAACAATCAAGACGGGCTATAGAGTCACTAAGAGTACCGTCAAAGGAACCGTGTGGGTCGTACGCGAAACATATCAATTCACGAAAGAGGCGACCAACCTTGTCTACCACATCGGGGAATTCACCTTTGAAGTTGTACGGGCTCCATTGGCCCTTCCCTTGGTCAGGGATGAAATCCAGACCATCGATGGCCTCCCTGTCACAGAAGCGATTCGGCTCGGACGTGTGAAAACCGCTCCCTATACCGTCAACGGCTCCCGCTATATCCCGATGACGGTGACCAGCGCGCAGATCTACGAGGAAACGGGCTTGGCCTCGTGGTATGGAGAAGAAACCAGACGGTTGCCAGGCGGCTCCATGAGGACCAACGGCGAACTGTTCAACCCAGACGGATTGACGGCAGCCCATAAGTATTTGCCGCTCCCGACTCACGTGCAAGTGACGAACCTCGAAAACGGACGGTCAATCATGGTGAGAGTCAATGACCATGGCCCCTTCCCCAGTCGGCATAACCCTGCCTCCGGGAAGAGAATCATTGATGTAAGCCGAGGGGCAGCCGAACAACTCGGGTTCGTCGAACAAGGTACCGCCCGAGTCCACGTCGAAACGATTCAGCTGCAAGAAGGATAAACAGTGCCTAGATAACCGCTCATTCAGCAGCTGGCCCAGCAGGCCGCCGCTTCAATAATTCGCGAAAGAGAGCAAAGGGCATTGCGCCTCTGTTACGGCGCCTACCGTTTAAGCCGGCTGGAGATCGCCGAGCCTGACGGATACAAGCTTCGACACACCGGGTTCTTCCATCGTCACGCCAAAGAGCGAATCAGCAATGCTCATCGTACGTTTATTGTGCGTAATGACGAGAAATTGAGCATTCTGTGCCAGGTCTTTCAAGACCGCCGTAAAACGCCCGATGTTTTCCTCGTCCAGCGGCGCATCGATTTCATCCAACAGGCAGAACGGAGTCGGCCTGATGAGAAAACTCGCAAACAAGAGCGCCATCGCCGTCAGCGTTTTTTCTCCACCCGACAGCATGGTAATGCTCTTCAGCCGTTTGCCGGGAGGTTGAGCCACAATCTCGATGCCAGGCTCTTGATTGCCGGATGGCTCACCGTTTTCCAAAGGCGGTTCCTCGACCAACTGGAGCTCGGCCCGTCCACCGGGAAAAAATTGTCCAAACACCTCGGTGAACTTCTGCTGCAATTCGTCGTAGGTGGCGGCAAACATCTCCTTCGTCGTCCGGTTAATCCGCTGGATGATCTCCTTCAGCGAGGCAATCGAGTTCGAAAGGTCTTGCTCTTGCGCCGACAAAAAGTTGTGCCGCTCCTCCAATTCTTGGTGCTCGCTGATCGCAGCCAGATTGATGGGCCCCATGCGATCCAGGCGATCGCGGAGTTTCTGCAACTGTTCTTTCAGCTCCGCATCTGAACGCTCGTCTGTCTCTTGCTGCACGGCAGCCTCCGCCTCGCCCGCCGACTCATCTGATTGCGGCGGAGCATCGACCAGGGTCAGTGGATCAAGTTGATAGGTGCCGGTCAGCGTACCCTCCACCGTCCCCAAGTGCAGACGCACCTCGGCACGACGAACCTCCACGGTCATTCGAGCCTCTCGAACGACCGACATCCCTCGCCGCACCTCCTCCAAACCGGCTTCAAGTGTTTGACTCGCTGTCATGTGCTGCGCCTGTCGCTCCTGAGCCGCAACCAATTCACCCTTGACCCGCCCGGCAGTCACACCGAGATCTTGGCACAGCGTCTCTTGCCGGACCTGTTCCTCCCGGCTCTGTTCGATCAAACCCTTCAAGCTGTCGAGGTGTTCACCCAAGGTTCGCCGCCGTTCTTCAGCCTCCTGTATCTGCTGCGTGACACGAGCACGATTCAGCTGTTCATGTTCCCGTTTGGCCCGCAAGCCCTGTACGGTCAGCTTGGCTTGAGTGACATGCTCCTGGTGCTGGTTCATCGTCTGGTCAAGCAGCCCCAGGCGCTCTCGTACTCGCGCCACCAAGGCATCCTGCCCGTTTTTCTCCGCAATCCATTGTCCCAATTGAGCCTGCACGGACTGTGACTCTTCCTCTACTCGCCCGCGCTCAGTGAGGCCTTCCTGAATCTCTGCGTCCACAGCTTGCACGCGATGGTCAAGATCAGTCAGCTTGTGTTGGAGCTGTTCTTCATCTTTACGCAACGACAGATTCTGCATTTCCGCTTCGCGCAGAGCATCGCCGAGCTGGCGATCGCGCTGGGTGAGCATCTGAATCTGTGCAAAGACCATCTCCCGCTGTTGCTTACTCTGATCAAGCTCCGTCACAAACGACTGTCGTTTGGCCTCGAGATCGATCACCTCTCGACGACGTTCCAGCAGACCGGGGGTGCTTTGCACCTGGCCACCCGTCACGATACCCGAGGCATCCACCACTTCCCCATCCAACGTGACGAGAGTCGGTCCGTGAGGAGCGCCCCATTCAGATCGCTCCCATAGCTGCAACGCCTGATCCAAAGAACGAATGATCACCACGCGATCGAACAAGACGTCGCGAGCCGCCGTTCGTGCGGCGTCCGTTTGGACCAGATCGACCGCTCGCCCCACCACACCGGGTTCCGCAGCGATCGTCGACCACCACGAGGGGGGCGAGGCCCCGTCCCATCGAGGACACTGCGGGATAAAGCTGCCTCGCCCGAGCGTCTCTTGCTGGAGAAATCGAATCAGCCGTTTGCCGACCGACGGCTCATCTACAAACCATCCGCGCACACGCTCCCCCAGTACCGCCTCAACCGCACGCTCCATCCCCGACGGAACGACCAGCCACTCGGCGACCGCGTCCCGCACGCCCTCGCAAGACTTCAGGGCAGGACCTTGCTGGACACCCTGCCGGCCATAGCCCATTTCTTCACGCACCACGCTTTGGAGCGCCTCAAGACGTGAATCGACTCCTGCCAATTCCTCCGAACGGCGCAGAATCACCTGATCCAACGATTGCAGGCTCCCCGCAGCTTGAGCGGCCTCTTCCTGCACCGCCCGCAGCTCCGCACGCAGTTCCGACACCCGCCGATCGGCCTCTCCATACTCGTTCCGCAACGACTCATGCCGTTCGATCGCCGTAGCACGCTGGCCGCCGAGTTCCTCTCGCTCTCCCGTCAACCTTGCCCCACGCCCTATGAGATCTTCCATCCGTCTCGCCAGTTGTGAGATGGCCTGTTCGGTATTCGCCACAAGCACGGCCAGCTGGAGCACATCCTTACGGCCTCGCTCCTCCTCCGCGACGGCTGCCGCCCGCTGACCGACCAATCGCATCAGCTCCTGATCTAATTCCTCGAGCGCCTGAACCCGAAGCGTCATCTCCTCGTCCACTGACCGTAGGGACGTCTCGATCGTCTGCAGCGTCTCGGAAACCTGCCCCTGCACACGGCCCAGCTCCTCGAGCTCAACCGACTCCTGCACCTGTTGTTGTCCAAACAACTGCCCTCGACTCCGTTCGACTTCCGCCGCAGTCAACGCCTGGGCCTGTTGCTGCTCAACACCTGCCAATTCTTCACGAATCTTGGCGATAGTGTCGGACATGGTAATCGCATCGAGCCGGGCTTGTTCTAGATCGGTCGTGAGCCGAGCCTGCTCAGCCGCCTTCTCCGATTCTTGCTGGTCGAGATTCAGCACATCACTCTCGACCTCCTGCAACGCCTGCCGCAAGGTCCGGAACTCCTTGGTCAGCAGCGTCACTTCGATCTCACGTACCTCTCCTTGCAAGGTCTGATAGGTTCGGGCCTGGCGCGCTTGGCGCTCGAGGGAATTCAACTGCTTTTTGACCTCAGCGACAATGTCTCGGACACGGAGAAGATTCTGTTGGGTCGATTCCAACTTACGCAGCGCTTCAGCCTTTTGCTTTTTATAGCGAACGATCCCGGCCGTCTCCTCGATCAATTCACGGCGATCCTGGGGAGACGCGTTTAAGATCTGATCGATCTGTCCCTGGGCGATCACCGTATGTCCTTTGCTTCCCGCGCGCGTATCGAGCAGCAAACTGCGAATATCCTTGAGCCGGCAGTGGACTTTATTGAGGAGATACTCGCTTTCGCCGTTCCGGTACAATCGGCGAGTAATCATCATCTCCTGCATTTCGGTCAATTCGTTGGGGAGACCGGAGGTTCCATCGAGCTTCATCATCGTGGGATCAAGCCCACCAATGACCAGAGAGACTTCGGCCATGCCCAGGGGCTTTCGGAGTTCGGTCCCATTGAATATGACATCTTCCATCTTTTCACTTCTGAGTGTCTTTGTGCTCTGCTCACCCAACACCCAGAGGATTGAGTCCACGACGTTGCTTTTCCCGCTTCCATTCGGACCGACGATCGCCGTCACACCCTCGGGAAATTCGATCTTCGCCTCGGCAAACGACTTGAAGCCCGTCATGCTCATAGTCTTTAAATGCATCAGCCCCCCTTAACTATGGTTACGTGAGACACTCACACTCCACGAGCACACCCCTGGGAACGGAAAACTCCGCGACCTTGTACCATAGCAATCTGAGGAAATCAAAATCAAAACACAGCATGTAGGGGGCGCCAAACGCGCCCCCTACAATTCATGGATTTAGATAGGATTAGGAACTAAATGGCAGCGGTCACCAATCAACTGCCCTCAATACGGAGGAGCAGATCAGCGATCTGCATTCTCACATTCCACACTATCGTGGAACGCCAGCCATCGGCTTCTTCGAAGACTCGATTTGAACCAGTTCCTTCGGCAACAGGAACTCGACATCTTCCTCAATGACGGTTAACTCTTCGACTTCGAACGGCTCCGACGCTCTCAAGAACGCGACCACTTCCGTAACTAGAATTTCCGGTGCTGATGCACCAGCGGCAATGCCAACGGCTTTAGCCCCTTCAAGCCAGACAGGATCGATATCGGCAGCCGAGTCGATAAGGTAGGAGGGGATGCCGCACTGCTCTCCCAATTCCCGCAACCGGTTCGAATTGGAACTGTTCGGAGACCCGATCACCAGAATGACATCCACGAGACGCGACAACTCTTTGACGGCATTCTGCCGGTTCTGCGTGGCGTAACAGATATCCTCTTGATGGGGCCCTTTGATGTTGGGAAACCGCTGATGCAACGCCCCCACGATGTCCCGACATTCATCGACGCTCAACGTGGTTTGCGTGACATATGAGAGGTTGACCGTATTGTCCACCTTCAGTTTTTCCACGTCTTCGACCGACGACACCAAGTGAAACTTGTCGGGAACCTGGCCCAACGTCCCGATCACTTCCGGGTGACCGGCATGACCGATGAGGATCAGTTCATAGCCTTGGGTATAGTCGCGGTTCACCTCATTATGAACCTTGATCACAAGTGGGCAGGTCGCATCAATGACATGGAGACGCCGTTGATTCGCTTCTTCCCAGACCGACTTCGCGACACCATGTGCGCTGAAAATCACCACCGACCCTTCAGGCACCTCGTTCAGCTCCTCCACGAAGACGGCGCCCTTCCGGCGAAGGGTATTCACGACATGGCGGCTATGGACGATCTCATGCCGAACATAAATCGGCGCGCCGTATTTCTTGAGCGACAGATCCACGATATCGATTGCCCGATCGACACCGGCGCAAAACCCACGAGGATTGGCGAGATATATCTTCATGGTCGTCGTAGCTCCTTCGTTCAGGCTCTACAAGACAGCCTATTTCTCTGACAGTATTAATCGCTCACGATACGTCAGATCACTAGGGTCCGTCAACAGAATTGCCGGGCAACATCATGTACCGGCTGCAACTCCATACTCGCCCGCTTGACTCGCCCCCCTACTCCGTAGGCTCACTGCTGCGTGAAACTTCTTCTCATTGCGAGCTTCTTAATACTGTTGTCTCTTCGATTCTTGATTTGTAAAAGGAGGCACCTCACATGGCTCAAAGACCTTTTCAAGCTGGCGTAGCGGTCAATCTGGATGCGGGGAAAAGCGTCAAGGATGTTGTTGTGTGTACCGTTCCCCCCAGAAAACGATTCGAGATCAAATTCGTCGACATCAATGGTTTGGACATTCGAACCAGCCCCTCTTCTACGCCGTACAGGTCACGACGAAATCCCTCCTCGGCATCTACCCCATTGCACCGGCGGGCATGGCTGAAATAGCCGAGCCGGAATTTCCGATGAGGTATTTGGGGAGTCAGGAAATCATGCTCTATGCAGACCAGAAGTCCGACCTGATCTTTACCGTCGCCCGGAAAGACACCACCGGAAACGTTCGGGTACTCATCAATCTCTGTGGACTGCTCGTCGATGTTTGAGACCGAGACACCAGCATATCGTTGACCAGAATTCCCAACGAAGAACGCTTCGCCGCAACGAAGAAATCCTGTTCGTATGAGTCATTCTCCAGGCCTCTCATCCACTTTGCAGCCCGCCTTTGGTTTTTGGGGGCTCTAAGGTCTTGCTCACAGCGGTCGAGTTCAGCGATGCATTCGATTACACCGGCGCCGACTTCCGCCGATGGTGTTGCGAGGTCGACTTCACACGGTTCGAAGTCATGCCCCTAGCCGGACCATCCACTGCGGCAGTGGCCTACAAATGACCCTCCATAATCAAAGAATACCTCTCTCTGCTGGAGCCTTTGGCAACAACGCTGCAGTCAGCCTGGCCCCAATTCTCCCTAGTATCGACCAATCGAAATAGGATAACTATGAGACCAGCACGGCCTTCGTTGCAGAGTCAGGGAGATAGGCAGGAATTGGTATTCGTGGAATGGCAGCTAGTTGGGGAGGGTGAAAACACCTCAATTATCGTTTTGATTGTGATTCGTCGATGGCAGTTCGTTCGCGCAATTTGTTAACCAGCTCTTCATACGAGCTTTCGCGAATGATCTTCTGAAACTGACTCCGATAGTTACTGACCAAACTTACGCCGTCGATGATGATATCGTAGGCGGACCAACGACCATCCTTTAAAGAAAGGCGGTAATCCATCGGGATCGTTGTTTTTTCAGACCGGAACTCCGTCCTCACCTCCGCATACGGGCCTTCAATCCGTTCCGTCAGATACCGCACTTCTTGCTTTCGTCCGGTATAGTCTTCGATTCGTCCGGCATACTTGTCCGAGAGAAAGCTCCGGTACAGCTCGATAAATTCTTTCCGCTGAGCCTCCGTCAACGGCTTCCAATAACTGCCCAGCACGCGTTTCGCCATCTCCGCATAGTCAAATCTGTTGGCAGCAATGTCTTCCAACTGGTGACGACGCTGCTCCTGCCTACTCGGGTCTTTCAGCTTAGGATCGTCCAGGACGCGGAGCACCTGGGTGACGGTCTCGCGCACCGCTTGCATCGGAATCTCTGTGCCTTGCGGAGAAGCAGACGTAGAAAAAGGTACGGCAAGCACAAGGACAAGCCCAACAATCAGCAAACGCCATACACCACCTATTGTCTTGCCTAGACTCAACACATGTAGGTCGTTCATCTTCGTAGGTCGTCAACCCAAGGTAAACGTTGTTTTTAAGTCTACACGATACAGCGCCACTTTCCCATTCTCGGCCGCGACATGTTGCTCCTGCACCCAAACTGACCTGATAGCGTGGACCCTGCTTGGATACCTTGGCAATTCGGTACTGATCTCAATGAGCTTGGCAACTGAGATTATCCCACTCCTCTCAAGCCAGACAATTCCACGCACGGGAAGCCTCTTGATCCCCTGCTCGACATGACGTGATCGCCCACCTATGCATATATCCAGCAAGGCCGCCGTCAAAACAAATCCGACCTCCACCTACCTGCTCCCGTAAGATCGCCAAGGGGCAGCACCGGGACAGAATAGGAAGATCACCGAAATTGAGGAACAGTGCCACGGGGTAGCGGCGCAGTCTGTAGCAAAAAGAACCAATGGATACATAAACAAACCGGCTGCTGACAAATCTGATTTATGAATCCTTTTTTGCTGGTCGGTCTCACAAGGGTAGCGAATGAGTCGGAGACTTCACGGAAATGGACCGATGCTTGCTTGGGACAGTGGATTGAGCTGTTGGGACGTGGTCAGCCGACCGACATGGTTGCAGTCAGACACCCACGATTCCATTCGCCATCAAGAAAGGGAGTGATTATGCATATGCAGAAGGGAGTAGTTGTCGGAGCCATGGTCCTTGCACTGAGTGTGGTGATGTTCTCGCCCCCTCTTCTCTTTGCGAGCGATCACTCTCGCGCAAAGGAGCTCATCCAGGGGACTTGTGCGCAGTGTCACCGATTCGAGGGTGTTGCGGAATCACGGTTCAAACTTCACGCTCCTGACTTGATCTGGGCCGGCAGCAAATATCAACGCTCCTGGCTCATTGGTTGGCTGACCGGGAAAGAGGCTCCGCTCTACGCGAAGGGGTATCTGTGGGATCTCACGAACGTTCCGACCAAGCACCTGATCATCACGGAGCCGGAAGCGAACACCCTTGCCGACTATTTTGCCGAACACCACAAAGATCCGCGCGTGACCGTTGGGGCGTTTGATCTAGCGAAGGTCACGAAGTTCGATGTCAAACTTGGCGCAGCCGCATTTAAAGCGCATGCGTGCTTGGGCTGCCATACGATCGAAGAAAACGGCAAATTGATCGGAGGACCGCAGAGCGCGGCGCTGCAACATGCCGGCCGGCGGTACAACGCAGACTGGCTGTATCGTTTCGGCCTGAATCCGCAAGACTTCACCACTCATAACGGGGAATTTCTTGCTGATGCGACCGACGCGCAATTGCGGGCGGTGATCGGCTACCTTGCCGTACAAGGGCTTGATGACTTCAAGTACTATGAGCCCTGGACCAGTCCGGAATTCACCAACGCGAGCGTGGATCGAGGCAAAACGCTCTACAAGGAATATTGTGCGCAGTGCCATGGATTTACAGGCAGGGGTGACGGTCCCGCCGCATCCGGGATTGAGCCGAAACCGGCCGTGCATGCCAACATCCCCTTCGACAAACTGCCGATGGACTATCTCTACAACGTGATCAATCATGGCGGCCCCGCCGTCGGCAAGTCGCCGAACATGCCGTACTGGGGATTGACCATCGGGCAGCAGGGCGTGGCCGACGTGATCGCGTACTTGAAAGTGACCTTCAAGGGCGTGCCGGAGATGGCCACGTCTCCAAGCGGAGGTCAAGGCAGTGCCTGTGTGCAGCCGCGCAAGACGGCCAAAGCGCCGAGTGAGTTCCTCACCAAGACAAATGCGCTGCCGTCAGCCTCCGCTACTGTTCAGGCGGGAAAGGAACTGTTTCTCAGGACAGCCCAGCCTGTTGCCTGCGTCATGTGCCATGGCGAACAGGGGGACGGCAAAGGCGTGATGGGAGCTGCGTTCGTGCCACCGCCACGAAACTTTACCTGTGGAGCGATGATGCGCGAGATCCCGGACGGCCAACTATTCTGGATCATCAAGAACGGCTCGCCGGGAACCGGGATGATGTCATTCGCGTCATTACCGGACGAACAGGTCTGGCAACTGATTCACTATATTCGAAGTCTTGCAAAGTGATTGCGCCCATGCAGCGCGTGCGAGTTCGATGAATGGGCAGAGCGGCACGCCGCTTCAGTGGGGAAGATCTTCTGGAAGGGGGTGGTTGGGCCAGTACAGACGTGTGGGGTCTGAAGACAGTAATAAGAAATCATACGGGGTGAACAGTGCTCTATCATCATACAAAGGAGGCAGAAATGGGTGTCCGAAGAAAAGGGCCGGCTTTGCTGGTCGTTCCGCTGGCCGCTGCAGTATTGACGGCCTGGAGTGGTGGGTCCAGCCTGGTGTACGCACAGGCCAAGGGGATGGAGGCCCCACCCTCAAAACTGGAGATCACCATCAAGGACCGGCAGCACGGCTATGAGACGGCAGGGTTCACGATGCCTTCGCAGGAGACGATCGTCGTCGTCCGAAACCAGGATTCCGTGACCCACGGCTTAGCGTCCACGTTGTTCAAGGACGTGGCGGTGAAGGTGGAGGGAGGGACAGAGGTCCGAGGGAAACAATTCAAATCGTTTCATGTCGACGCAGGAAAGACCATGACGCTCCGCTTCTCCACGGCGCCCTCAAATTTTGACCCGCAAACCGGTGGAGCCGAAAGTATTCGACACGCGCTGTGGTGTGATATTCATCCTGAAGTCAAAGGTGAATTGTTCGTGATCGAAACACGAGGCGACATCGGAGGGGGCTGAGCCGGAACTACGTCCCGGTCCGACACCTACTCTTCCTACCGAGTAGAATCAGGAAGCTTCCCTCTAGAGGGGGAAGGACGATGAGGATTCCAGTCCTGGCCGGTAAGCGATCGCGTGAAACTGAGCCAGGACTGGCGATCCTATTCTCGGATGCGTGATGGGATGTGCTGATGAGCGTCGAGCCTGTCGATGCGTAAAGGGAACAACAGATGAGGGAGCGGAAGAGGCTCTATACTCGAGCCGTGGGTGCATGGCTTGGATGTGTGATCGCCGCTGGAGCGATGATCTGGCCATCGACCGGATGGGCGAAGGAGATTCTGTTCGTGGCTCGTGATCTCGACGATCAGCAGGCGGTGTGGCTTCCCAGAGACATTATCCTGCAACCAAGTACAGATTTCACAGAGCCATTGATCTTTCGGTTTGACAATCCAACGGCAAGGACTCACGTATTCGAAGCGCCGGGGTTATTGGAGTCCGTAGAGGAGGGCGGCCTTCGGATCAGCAGACCCATTCGGATTACCATTGCGCCAGACGAGACCGAACAGATCGTCGTAGATAGCAGTCGCATCACGAGTGATGCACTGACTGAGGGGAAGCCATTCACCTATCGCTTCTACTGTCCTCTTCATCGGGCCGATGACGACATGGGAGGAAGCATCACCGTAATGAAATAGTTAGGGACAGCGAGCGGCACGAGGTGCGTAAAAGGGAACAGCAACTGTCTTGGTTTCGTGTATTGCCTGGAGGTTGTTGCAGAACAGGATTCAGTCGTCTCCAAGCTGCCCTCTCTTGTCTGCTTAATCGATCTACTCAGGAGGCTGCCTTCCGCATTGACGCGGGTGGCATGTATGGGAACGAGACGTACCATACTATGCTCAAAGACGACAGCCTGAAAAATAGTCACTTGCTCGTTGATGCCGCTGATTGACTTGACACTCCATCCCCTCCCCCGTACGCTGAACGGCATCATGGAAGCAACTGCGGGCAAGAAAATTCTGGTCGTTGAAGACGAGCAGGATATTGCGCAACTCGTCCAGCACTACTTACAGAAGGACGGCTTTCGATCTGTCACGGCCATGAACGGAGTCGAGGCCTTGAAAAAGGTCAAGGCAGAGAAGCCGGACCTCATCGTCCTCGATCTGATGTTGCCCGAAATGGATGGGCTCGAAGTCTGCAAGCGCGTGCGTTCCGCGCCGGAGACCGCGATGCTTCCCATCATTATGCTGACGGCCAAAGCTGAAGAGTCCGACACGATCGTCGGCTTGGAATTGGGTGCCGATGACTACGTCACCAAACCCTTCAGCCCCAAAGCACTGGTTGCCCGCGTGAAAGCTCTCCTGCGTCGGGTTGACCGTACCCCATCAAACGGAGCGGAGCACTACCGGTATGGTGCATTGACGATGAATTCGACTCGGCATGAGGTCAGCCTCAATCAAGTGGAAGTACCTTTGACGGCCAAGGAATTCGGCCTCCTCGAGCACCTCCTTCGTCATCGCGGTCGTGTCCTCACACGGGAGGTGCTGCTCAATGCCGTCTGGGGATATGACTACTATGGCACAACCCGAACAGTGGACGTGCATATCCGCCGACTGAAGCAGAAGCTGCCGCCCCTGGAAGACGCCATTGTGTCCGTGAAGTCCCTTGGGTATAAACTGAAAGACTCAGATTGATCGGCATGTCGTCGTCGATTCGATGGAAGATCGCGGTAGGCACGCTTGTGGCGGTGGCCTGCGGTCTGCTGATCGCCGGCTGGATGATGATCCAGGCCCTTGAACAGCGCTATCTCACGCAATTCGGCGAGACCTTGGAGACAAAGGCAAAACTCGTCGACTACGGATTTTTGGCGCTGTTTCACGCGTCCAATCCCTCAGTCACGCCTGCTCGCCTACAAGATATTGCGCGTGAACTCGGCAACCGATCCTCCACACGCATTACCGTGATCGCGGCTGACGGCACAGTCCTGGCAGACACAGCCGTCCGTGATATCGATATCCCCACCCTGGACAATCACGCATCCCGCCCCGAAGTGACGCAAGCGTTCGCGACCGGCCAGGGGCAAGATGTTCGTCCCAGCCATACAACCGGCGAACGGACGATGTATCACGCGAGACTGCTGAAAGTACCGCACGACACAGCCCCGTGGGTAGTGCGCACAGCGCTTCCACTCGCTCAAGTAGACCGCGCAAGTAACGAATTCAAGCGCCAACTCGTTCTGGCCATCGGAGTGGCCTTTCTCCTTGCCGTCACGCTGAGTATCTGGCTGGCTCACAGTATTACAAAGCCCCTCGCCGAAATTGCCTCTGCGGCTCAAGACTTGAGTCTGGGAAATTCCACGAGGCGCATCAAGACGACGACGCAGGATGAGGTGGGGCTACTCGCGTCAACGTTGAACCATATGGCCGACCAACTCCATACCAAAATTGAAGAACTCTCTGAAGACCGTGCACAGCTTCTGGCCGTGCTGACCTCAATGGTCGAGGGGGTCATGGTACTGGACGCCCGCGGCCATGTGCTGCAGATCAATCCCGCGCTCGAACGGATGTTCGGCATTTCACGTGTGGAAGCCCGCGGGCGTCCTTGCGCTGAACTGTTTCGTCATCAACAGCTCAACAACCTGGTGGCAATGATTCTTCAGGCTCGTACCCCTCATGAGGATGAGATCGTGCTCCCGCTCAGCGGGCGCCATCTCCATATCGAGGCCTCTCCCGCGGGAGGTGAGCGGGACAACGAAGCCTGTATCGTCCTGGTGTTCCACGACGTCACGGACTTACGCAGGCTGGAAAAGATTCGGAAAGATTTTGTGGCGAACGTCTCTCACGAGCTGAGAACCCCGTTGACCTCGATCAAGGGATATGTGGAGGCGCTGCTGGACGGCGGCAAAGACGATCCCTCGGTTGCCGGACGATTCTTGGATATCATCCTGAAACAGAGCGACCGGCTCAATCTGATCATTGAGGACCTGCTCGAACTCTCCAAGATTGAATCGGGCCAGATCTCGCTCAGGGAAGAACCGATCGACGTGCGAGCTCTGGTCGACCGAACGCTGTCCACCATCAAACCGATTGCCGACCGAAAAGGCCACCGACTTGTGACCGCTCTCGATCCATCGCTACCGCTGATTGCAGGTGACGACGACCGGCTGGTGCAAGTCCTCACGAATCTGCTTGATAACGCTATCAAATATACTCCCGCAGGCGGAACCATCACGGTCGGTGCCACACCAGCGCACTCAGCCCACAGGGCCGAGCCCTCTCCCAACGCCATCGACCTGATCGTCGGTGACACCGGAATTGGTATCCCCGAACGAGATCGCCCTCGTATCTTTGAGCGGTTCTACCGAGTGGACAAGGCTCGATCGCGAGACATGGGTGGTACTGGCCTGGGACTCGCCATCGTGAAGCACCTCGTTGAGGGCCACGGTGGCCAGGTGTGGGTAGAAGCCAATCAGCCTCAAGGCAGTCGTTTCGTCGTTCGACTACCGATCAAGGGCGGAAAGAGATTGCTCACTCAGTGGAACCAAGACAGTACCGTATAAGCACCGGCTCCCAGCAAGGCGGCACCTGGTAAGGTGAAGATCCAGGCCGAGAGAATCTTGGTCGTGACCCCCCACCGCACCGCAGAGAGACGTTTGGTCGAGCCGACCCCTAAGATCGACGAGGTGATCGTATGGGTCGTGCTCACTGGCAGCCCAAACTGAGCCGTAAACAGCAAGACCGTCGCTGCCCCCGTCTCAGCGGCAAATCCATGCACCGGTTCGAGTTTGACCATTTTCATACCCAAGGTATGGATAATGCGCCACCCACCGACGGTTGTTCCCAGCCCCATCGCCAAGGCACAGGACACAATCACCCACGTCGGCACTTCGGTCGATGTCAGCTGACCTGAAGCCACGAGAGCCAGTGTGATGACGCCCATCACCTTTTGCGCGTCATTCGCCCCGTGACTGAACGCCATGAAACTCGCCGAGACAAGCTGAAGCCGACTGAACAGTTTTGTCGCCACGCCTCGATGAACACGGAAAAACGACCAGCTCACGAGCGCCATGATGAGAAACCCCATCCCAAACCCCAGCAGCGGGGACAGGACCATGGCTTCAAGAATCTTGTTCAACCCCTTGAATTGCACGACCGCCCAGCCTCCATGAGCGACCGCTGCGCCCACAAGGCCGCCGATCAATGCGTGAGACGAACTCGTCGGAAGCCCCAGAATCAGTGTGAACAGATTCCAGCAGATAGCACCCGCCATCGCACCGGCCACGACGACGTTTGTAATCGCGTCTGGAAACACAATCCCCCCGCCGATCATTTTCGCAACGGCGGTCGAAAAGAAAGCGCCGGCAACGTTCAGTGCCCCGGCCAGCAAGACCGCTGTCAGCGGCCTCAGGACGCGCGTGGAAACGACCGTCGCCACGGCGTTCGCACAATCGTGCCATCCGTTCGAAAAATCGAACAGCAGAGCCAACACCACGGTCACCAGCAATAATCCGCTCAATTCAGGCATGGGCAATCTCGTTCTTGTTCAGGAAAACAGAGTGGGGGCACTGACCTGGGTGGGAGGTTCTCCTACCCGTGCACTCTGAGGGGTCAGGTCCGGATAGAACCACCTAGGCCTGCTTGAGGACGATACATTCGATCACGTTGGCAACATCCTCACAGCGATCGGTTCCCTCTTCAAAGGTCTCGTAGATCTCTTTCCACTTGATGACGGCGATCGGGTTCGTTTCTTTTTCAAAGAGTGCGGAAATCGCGTCACGTGAGACTCGGTCGGCTTCGTTCTCCAAACTGTTCACCGCCACGCTATATTCTTTTACTTCTTCATGCGACATGCCGATCCGATCCACTCCGCGCCCCACCGCCACGGATGCCTGATAAAGAATATCCGCCAACCGAACGGCGCAAGGAGTCGGCTGCTCGATCTTGTAGATGGCGAACCGATCCGCCACCGCTTCAATCGCGTCAAGAATGTCGTCCAACGCGCTGGCGAGATCGTGAATATCCTCCCGATCAATCGGCGTGATGAACGTTTGATTGAGACGCATGGCGACATCATGCGTGATACCGTCGCCGATATGTTCCACCTCTTTAATACGCGCAATCTTTTCTTGAATATTCGTGTAGTCTTCCATCAAATCCTTGAGCAACCGACTGCCCTCAATCACATTACGGGCCGCCTTCTTAAAGAGTTCGAAGAAGGCTTCCTCTTTGGGAAGTATGCTGAAGATCATGATTCTCTGTACTCCTGAATCAGGTACTCATTCGAAAGGAAATGCAGGCTCATGTCGACCTCTGTTGATCATCGGCGTTACCACCGAACAAGGCTCGTTGCCCAGGTGAGCCCTCCACCAAAACTGCCCAGGAGGACTAAATCTCCCGGTGAAATGTGCCCATGCCGGACTACATCATCGAGCGCGATGGGAAGCGAGGCCGAAGACGTATTGCCATAGCGTTCAATCACCGATGCGACTCTCGACCGCTCGATCTCTAACCGATCGGCGATCTGATCCAGGATTCGTCCGTTCGCCTGGTGCAGCACTACCTGCTTGAGATCGCCCGACTGTACACCGAACTCCTTCAAGATCTCGTGCACAGCCTGCTCCACGCGTCGAATGGCCACCCGAAACAACGGCGAGCCTTGCATGTGCAACATATGCTCTCGCTTTTTCACCGTATCTGCCGATGCAGGACTCCGCGATCCCCCACTGGGGATTCGAATGAGCCCATGAGAGGCTCCGTCCGCGTACAGTCTGATTCCAAGGATTCCTCGCCACTCCGGGGTGGAATCGTGCTCTCCTCGAAGGATGACGGCCCCGGCGCCATCCCCGAATAACAGCGCAGTCGCAGGATCCTGAAGATCGAGCGCGCGAGACTTCACTTCAGCCGCCACTACCAGACAGGTCTTCGCCTGGCCGCTTTGAATCATGGCTTGTGCCATAGAGAGCCCATACAAAAATCCCGAGCAGGAGGCAGACACATCAAACGCCCCCACCGGCTTGCAGCCTAACCCCCGCTGCACCAAGCAGGCCGTCGAGGGGAAGGCCATATCCGGTGACGTGGTAGAAAGGACAATGGCATCAATGGCCGAGGCCTCACAACCGGCAGCCTCCAACGCCCGGCGCCCCGCAGCAATCGCCAGGTCCGATGCCGCTTCCTGCTCCCCTGCCCAGTGACGCGACCGAATGCCCGTCAGCCGTTGAATGTGGGCTGGGGATACTCCGACAACCTGGGCAATCTCCTCGTTCGGCACGACCCGAGACGGGAGGTAGCTGCCCGTTCCAATTACTCGTGTTCTAATCATGGCCCTGCTCGAACCACTCCTGAATCAGTCGGGCAAACCCGATATGAGACTCCAGATGTGGAGCGGGATTATAGGGGCGGCAAGAAGGCAGGTCAACAAAACCACACACCCAATTGCTTTTTGTCTATATCCTTGCTATTTGTATTCGATATGCAGATGGGTCTCGTGCAAGCAGGTAGTGCCCCTCGATTCACACCGTCCAGGCTGTGCCTGATGACTTCGCTCGGCCTCTACTGCCTGCTGTTCTCCTCCTGCGCCGGCGACCTTACAGCCAGCGACGTCCGAAGTGGGCTCAAAAAGGCCCTCAGCAGTACGGATGAGCAAATCTTTCTCGGAGACACGGTCGATAACCATTACCATCCCAATGTGATCATGAAACGCGGCGAGGCCTACTTTGAAAAGGAAGAGTATTCGGAAGCACTCGTCGAATACAAACATTTCCTAGAACTCCACCGGAATCACGTGCTCGCTCCCTATGCCGCCTTTAGGATTGGGGAGATTCATGTCAAGATGGCAAAAACGATCGATCGCGACCCTGAACCAATTCAAAAGGCGATCGCCGCATTCGACCAGATGCGGAAAGAATTTCCCGGCAGTCGGTATGATGCGCAAGCCCAGCAAAAACTCGAGGAGTGCCACGATTGGCTGGCGCAGATGCATCTCTTTGTGGGTCAATTCTACTATCGAAGAGGCTCATACCTGGCGGCGGCGCACCGGTTCGAGCAAGTGCTCAAGACCTATCCGGACAAGCCTGTTGCAGCGGACGCGATGTACTTCATTGCCAAGTCATATCACGAGATGGGTGCCGATGACTGGGCAAGAGACCATCTCACGGTGTTGGCGGAAAAATACCCAGACAGCAAATTCGCCGGCGACGGGAAACAACTGCTCGCAAAAATCAGCCCGGCTCAGCCAAACACGTTGTTGGCGCAACAGTCTGAATCCTCATCCCTCTCGGATGCCGGACCAGGCCTAGCACGAAACGGCCAATCCAGCCTCTTATCTCAATCCCCTGCTGGCTCTCCCCCATCATCTACGATGGGAATATTTGGCATCCAGCCGTCCCTCGATTCTCTTGGTGCCGCGGCAACCCATTCGCTGAAATCAGGGTTCACCGCCTGCCGCCTTGGCGCCTGGTGCTAATCCAAGAAGACCTGAGTACTGAATATCGAGTACTGAGGTAGAAGAAAGACTACTCGGAGAGGGTTGGCGACCAAACGAGCTGATACAGCATGTCATTGCCCCAAATACCAGCCTATCCCGTAC
>NIUT01000090.1:0-4282 GCA_002254365.1 Nitrospira sp. UW-LDO-01 | reverse complement strand
GACCTGAGTACTGAATATCGAGTAGAGGTAGAAGAAAGACTACTCGGAGAGGGTTAGCGACCAAACGAGCTGATACAGCATGTCATTGCCCCAAATACCAGCCTATCCCGTACCGCTCCAAGAAGCTGGTGATCATCGTTAACGAGTTGGCGTAGATCATCACCCCGACGACGATCAACATTACTCCGCTCACGGTCGATACACCCCACAAATAGACTCGTACTTCTTTGAAGTAAGCCAAGAATCGATCGACACCCAGTGCCGTCAGAAATAACGGCAGCCCCAACCCCAATGAGTAGAAGGTCAGTAACACAACCCCACTGAACAGGGAATCGGTTGTACTCGCATAGAGCAGAATCGAACCCAGGACCGGCCCGACACACGGGGTCCATCCGGCCGCAAAGGCCACCCCGATCAGGAACGATCCCAAGTACCCAGCCGGTCGATTGCGAAACTGATACCGATGCTCCATCTTGAGGAATGTGAGATTGAGGATCCCGAGCAGATACAACCCGAACAGAATGATCACCACGCCGCCAATGCGGCGAATGAGATCCTGGTGGCTAATCAAGAGCTGTCCCAGAAAGCTCGCGGAAGCACCGAATGCGATGAACACCGACGAAAACCCGCCGATGAAGAGCAGCGAATTCACAATGATCGCCTTCTTGAACTTTTCTCGTTCAGAGGCGTCAGTAAGTTGCTCGACCGAAAGTCCGGTGATGTAGGAAATATAGCTCGGCACCAGCGGCAGCACACAGGGGGACACGAACGAAAGCAGCCCGGCAGAAAAGGCGGCAATCAGCGAAATCTGTGGAATGGATTGCATCATCACTAGGACTTCATCAAAGCCTGAATTAAGTCACGGGCCTCTGGTGAGTCCCAATCTCGGGCGCCAAAGATTTTCTGTCGCACGACGCCCTGGCGATCGACCATAAACGTGACGGGGATCGTTCGGGCCCCATAGGCCAGCCCAACCCGATACTCCGAGTCATGAAGAATCGGGAACGTAAAGCCCATCCGTTTCTGGAATGGCCGCGTGACCGTTGCTCCCTGGGCATCCGTCGATACGGCCAAAATTTCGAACTCACCTCGCGGCAAGGTGCGATAGAGTTGTTCCATCGCCGGCATCTCGACACGACAGGGTCCACACCAGGTCGCCCAAAAATTCAGCAGCACGACCTTCCCCCTGAGCTGCGAGAGACTCATGGCATTCCCGGCGAGATCCCGCAATATGAAATTCGGAGCCTCATCCCCGACTTGGACGACTCCGCGGGCAACAGCCAACTGTTTAACCGACTGCGGCGGTTGAGCCTCAACCACAGATGCCGCGACCATCCCACCAACTGCGAGCAGCACTGGAAGAATCGAGATCTTTCGAATCAACTTCATATTCACCACTCAGAGCACAATGCTGAGAGATTCACCTTCGCAAGAGCGAGATCGTATGTACATGGTGACACATTCACCAACACCCAGCTCACGCTGTTCCCTCCATCCTCAGGTTATGTTACAAGTCCCTAAAATCCTGAGTCAAGTAAACGAGGCTTGCCTTTGCTCCTGAATAAACCACATGAAATGATGGACAAAGCCAAGCGATTTCCTCTAGAATCTGTTTCGCATGTTCGTGGCTTGTCACTCGCCACTATTTTCTCACATTACCAGACTCCGTAGACAGACCGACGCTGGATTTCTATAACCTCAACCCACGAGGGACCTATGCGAGATAACTTTCTCTTTACCTCCGAATCAGTGACTGAAGGACATCCTGATAAAATTGCCGATCAAATCTCAGACGGCATCTTGGATGCCATTATCGCTCAGGATAAATACTCCCGCGTGGCCTGCGAGACGATCCTCACCACGGGTATCGCGCTGGTGGCGGGAGAAATCTCAACCAAGGCCTACGTTGAAATCCCGGATATTATCCGGGAAGTCATCAAAGACGTCGGCTATTGCGATGCCTCCTGGGGATTCGACTATCATACCTGTTCCGTTCTCACCGCGATTCACCAGCAATCTGGTGATATTGCGATGGGCGTAGACTCCGGCGGAGCCGGCGATCAAGGATTGATGTTCGGGTACGCCACCAACGAAACCTCTGAACTTATGCCGATGCCGATCGTCTTGGCTCACCGTTTGACCAAGCGTCTCGCCGAAGTGCGCAAGAAAAACATTCTCAAATGGGTGCGCCCGGACGGGAAGTCTCAAGTCACGGTCGAGTACAAAAACGGCAAGCCTGTACGGATTGATACGATCGTCGTTTCCACGCAACACAGTCCCGAAGTGACCACGAAGCAAATTGAACGGGACATCATGGAAAAGGTGATCAAACCGGTCATGCCGAAGGGCCTGTATGACCCGACCGGTGTGAAGCATCACATCAACCCGACTGGTCGATTCGTCGTCGGAGGCCCCATGGGTGACACCGGTCTCACCGGGCGTAAGATCATCGTCGATACCTACGGCGGCCATGGCAGCCATGGCGGTGGAGCCTTCTCCGGGAAAGATCCAACAAAGGTCGATCGGTCCGCGTCCTATATGGCGCGCTATATCGCCAAGAACCTTGTCGCTGCCGGGTTAGCCGACAAGTGTGAAGTGCAACTGGCCTATGCCATCGGCGTCGCCGATCCTGTCTCCGTGCTGGTCGATACCAAGGGCACGGAAAAGGTATCGGTTGAAAAGCTCGACAAACTCGTGCGCAAGCACTTCCCCATGACGCCACGTGGCATCATTGATCATCTCAAGCTTCGACGGCCCATTTTCAAAAAGACGGCGGCCTATGGACACTTCGGTCGCAACGAGCCGGAGTTCACCTGGGAGAAAACCGACAAGGCCAAGGTCCTGAGCAAGGACGCCGGGCTATAAGCTTCGTGAGCCTTATCACGTCAACGCTAAGGGGGACGGGGTGGTTACCCGTCCCCCTTGTCATGACGGCAAGCGACACCCCACCAAATCACAACCGACAACTTTCAGAAGGAGGATCTCCGTGGATTATGATGTGAGAGATATCAAGCTGGCGGATCAAGGCAAATTGAAGATCGAATGGGCCGAAGCCACGATGCCCGTCTTACGGCTGATTCGTAAGCGGTTCAAGAAACAGCAGCCATTAAAGGGCGTTCGTGTGACCGCCTGCTTACACGTCACGACTGAAACGGCGAACCTTGCCATCACGTTGAAGGCTGGTGGGGCTGATGTCCGCCTCTGTGCCTCAAATCCATTGAGCACACAAGACGACGTAGCGGCAGCCTTGGTGCAGCATGAAGGGATTCCGACCTTTGCCATCAAGGGCGAAGACAATCCCACATACTATCGTCACATTGAATCGGCCATTGCCCATCGCCCACACGTCACCATGGATGACGGGGCCGATGTGGTCTCGCACCTCCACTCCAAACGGAAAGAACTCTTGAAGAACGTCATCGGTGGAACAGAAGAGACCACCACCGGTGTCATTCGCTTACGGAGCATGGCGGAGAAGAAAGTGCTCAAATTTCCTGTGATCTCCGTCAACGATGCCGATACTAAGCACATGTTTGACAATCGGTACGGCACAGGCCAATCCACCATGGATGGCATCATCCGGGCGACAAACCGCTTGGTCTGCGGCTCTGTGGTAGTCGTGGTCGGGTATGGCTGGTGCGGACGCGGCATCGCGATGCGCGCCAAGGGTATGGGGGCCGATGTCATCGTGACTGAAATTGATCCGTTGAAAGGCCTGGAAGCCGTCATGGATGGCTTCCGCGTGATGCCGATGGAATTAGCTGCCCCGGTCGGCGATTTCTTCGTCACCGTCACCGGCAACATCCATGTCATCCGAGGCGAACATTTCGCCGCCATGAAGGATGGCGCCATCGTCTGCAACAGCGGACACTTCAACGTCGAACTCGATATCCCGGCTCTCGAAAAAATGGCCGGTAAGCGCCGGGTGGTTCGCACCGGCGTCGAAGAATTCACCATCAAGAAAAACGGGCACCGCGTCAGCTTGCTCGGCGAGGGCCGGCTCGTCAACCTCGCCACTGCTGAAGGCCATCCTTCCAGCGTAATGGATATGAGCTTCGCCAACCAAGCACTCGGCGCGGAATATCTCGTCAAGAATTACAAACAGCTCGAAAAGAAAGTCTATCCGGTTCCCGAAGTGATCGACAAGGAAATTGCCAAGCTGAAGTTGGCCGGCATGGGCGTCGCCATCGATACCCTGACAGCGGAACAGAAAAAATATCTGGCATCATGGGAGATGGGAACATAGAAAGCATGGCTCGGTGGGGACACCCACACTGCAACA
>NIUT01000089.1 GCA_002254365.1 Nitrospira sp. UW-LDO-01 | reverse complement strand
ATCTTGTGCCGCTAGCCGATCGTTCATTCCCAAAAACAATTCCCAATTAATTGCGACACTCCCAATATGTTGGGAATCGTGTTGTTTCCCACAGCTCCATCTCGCTGACGCTTCTCACTGAAGAAGTTTGTCACATCAAACACTTACATCCTGTTTCTCCATGGTGTGCATTCTGGCACTGCGGTTGCTCAGGAGACTGGCATCACGTTGAGCAAGGAGGAGCAAAGCCGCAATGTTGAAGATCACAAAAATACAAGAGAGCGGGCGAGATGTCCTGCTGAGGTTGGAAGGCAAGATCACAGAGCAATGGGCAGCGCTGCTCGATGGGGAGTGCCGCGCCTATCTGCGGAAGCAGAAAACCGTGGTTTTAGATTGTTCACAGGTCGATTACATCGATGGACGGGGAGTGGAAGTACTGAATGCGTTTCCCTCATCGAGTGTCACCCTTATGAGCGCTCCAGTCCTGATGACGGAGCTGCTCCACATTGGAGGTCGGTCATGAATGTTGATGCCAGTCCGTTGACGAAGTCCGCGCGTTATCGAAATAGTGCAGATCGAACTGCAGTGTCTTGTCAGCTCCCCACTGAGGGGAAGAGCGACAATGTACTCCTTGCACGACTCAGGCAGGGGGACGAAGGAGCGTTTGCTGAGCTGGTGACGCATCACCATAGTGCGTTGATCCGAATGGCTATGGGGCACGTGGCGAATCGCGAAGTCGCAGAGGAAGTCGTACAAGAGACTTGGATGGCGGTTATCACGGGATTGGATCGCTTCGAAGGACGATCGTCATTGCGAACGTGGATCTTCGGCATCCTGATTCACAAAGCCAAGGATCGCGGGGTCCGAGAAAAACGGCATGTGACCTTTTCCTCCTTCGAGGGGGCGAGCGATGAGGTGGGTGATCCATCTCGTTTTCACCAGTCCGGGAAATGGGTGGGGCACTGGGCGCTTCCTCCCCAACCATGGGATGACCAAACGCCGGAGAAGATTCTGGCGTCTCAGCAGGCGGTGAACGCGATAAACCGAGCCATCGAATCATTGCCAGGGACATTAAAAAATGTCCTGATCTTGCGGGATGTCGAGGGGGTTGAGGCAAAGGAAGCCTGCGAAATCTTGAAGATTACCGAAACCAACCTGTATGTCCGTCTGCACCGTGCCAGAGAGCGGGTGCGCCAAGCCGTGGAAGTCTATTTAGCGGGACAACAGCCTGCGTTGTAAGGAAGAACCGTCTGGACCGACTCACTGGTAGGAACCGAAGGAGGGTCCAGCCGATGGCGCAGGAAGAGAGAGACCAGGTTGTTGCTGAAATTACATGCCACGAGGTAGCACAGTGGGCCTCCGCATATTTGGAGGAGCATGTCGGCGATGAACGGAAGCGTCAAATTGCCGTGCATTTGGCGATGTGTGCCGGTTGTGAGACCTATGTAAAACAAATTGCCACGGTTCGGGACATGATCAGGCAGTTATCGCAGGTAGAGGATGTCCCTTCGAATATGGGCCGATTGCGGCAGGCCTTTGTCGATCGCCTCAACCGTCCATGATCGTAAAATGCTGTGTGTGTCTACGGGTGTTGTAGGAGTGTTCAGAGTAAAGCGCGATCACGAACTGAATTCTTAGGAGAGCAAGCGATGAAGGGATATATCCACATTCTCTGGTTCATCTTGTGTGGAATGGCACTGTACGCCGTCAATGCGTCTGCTGGCGAGTTCTTTGAGCGGAACGGTGTGGCCATTGATGGTTATGATCCTGTGGCGTACTTTAATGAGCAACGACCCGTAAAGGGGGTGCCGGGGTTTCGTGCTGAGTTCCGTGGCTCGACGTTTCAGTTTATATCAGCCGGCCATCGCGATGTCTTTGCTGCCGACCCGGCCAAGTATGCGCCGCACTATGGCGGCTATTGTGCCTACGGAATGGCCAAAGGCTACAAGGCCAAGATTGATCCAGAGGCCTTCAGCGTGATCCATGGGACTCTCTATCTCAATTATAGTGAGTCCGTCAGGACACGTTGGTTATCGGATGTGCCGGGGTATATCCGACAGGCCAATGCCAACTGGCCGCAGGTTCAGACGCACAACGAGGTGCAGGAATAATTCGGGTGCCGTGTATTGACGAGAGTAGTCCACCATTCACAATGAGGAGGTTTGCGATGAAAAAGATGATGTTGTCAATCGCCATGGTCGCTGGTCTCATGTGCGCCGGTACGGGGTCGTTTGCCGGTGAGATGAGTTCGATGGCAAACGAGATGAAGGGTGAGATGAAAGCCGGTGCCGATTCAATGAAGGGGGAGATGAAGGCCGGAGCTGATGCGATAAAAGGAAAGTCTGATGCCATGAAAGATGAGATGAAGGCAAAGACGGATTCGATGAAAGCGTCCCCTAATGCCATGAAAGATGACATGAAAGCCTCAAAAGAGGCGATGAAGGGAAATATGAAGGGAGCGATGGGGTACTAAGACCTAATTGCACGGTCACGCCGTCTTCTATCAAGGCCTGCGCTCGGGTCATCCGAACGCAGGCCTTGTTGTATGTTCTGACGATGATGCCATTGTAAGAAACCATGCGCACCTCAGACAAAGCGACAGGTTGTGCATCAAGGAGAGGGGGAGGTGGAATCATGACGGTGTCCATCCAGTCGGAAGATGTAGTGAGTCGGGGGGCGGATCAGCGCTCGATAGTGGAGTCATCCTCAGATGAAGCCTTGTCGACGGTAAGCACTCCCGTGGTGACGGCTCCTGCAATGAGTGAACGAGTATATCGTCATCGGTTGCTCGTCCGGATCAGTCACTGGCTGAATGTGCCGTTCCTCATCATCCTTATCATGAGCGGTCTGCAGATCTTTAACGCGCATCCAGCGCTCTATTGGGGTGACCGGTCCGATCGCGATCGCCCATTGCTCTCGATCAGACCCATGCAGACTGAAGGTAGAGACGTCATTGGGGTCACGACTATTCTAGGGCATCGATTCGAGACAACCGGGGTGCTGGGCTATTCCCATGGATCGGGTCGTGCCTTCCCTGCCTGGGCGACGATTCCCAGTGCGAAGTGGTTGGCGATGGGGCGGCAATGGCATCTCTTCTTTGCCTGGCTCTTTCTGATCAACGGGCTGATTTTTGCCGCCTACGCCTTGGCGAGTCGACATGTCACCCGCGACTTGGCTCCAACCAGCCAAGATCTGCGCGGCATCGGCACATCACTCAAAGATCATCTGACCCTCACGCATCCAACTGGTGAAGCTGCCAATCGGTACAATGTGCTGCAGAAGCTCGCCTATGTGACGATTGTGTTTATCGTGGCGCCGCTGATCGTGCTGACAGGACTTGCCATGTCGCCGACCATTGATACGGCAGTGCCCTGGCTCCTGACCATCTTCGGTGGGCGACAGGCGGCGAGGACGATTCACTTTCTCGCATGCTTTTCATTCGTCGGGTTCATTGTGCTGCACATACTGCAAGTTGTTCTCACTGGGGGCTTCAACAACCTCCGTTCAATGGTCACCGGGTGGTTTGTCATCAAACACGAAGCAAGATGTTGAAAGAGGCCGTCAACGTCGTTCTCGCATCGATCAGCCCCTCAACGTACCTCAGAGGCTACGTCTCTCGGCCTTTGCTCGCTGCGGACTTGGTGGACGGCTTCTTTGAACATCCTGCGGTGAAGGTGTTGGGTACTTGTTCCAGCAACGCATGGTCGCATTGAGGAGGGAACATGATTTCACATAAACGATCAATGGAACGAAGACAGTTTCTGAAAGGGACCGTAGGGGCTGCGAGCTTGGTAGCGCTGTCCGGTTGCGACAACCTCACACAGAGCAGCTGGCTCCCCAATATCCTCAGCAAGGCGGAACAGCTCACTGAGGTGGTACAACGGGCGGTCACTCCGCGTGATGCGTTAGCCAAAGAGTACGGCGCCTCCGACATCTCCAAGGTCTTTCCGGCAAATGGGAATACCGATCCTGGTACTCAGGACTATGCCGAGCATGTCACGAAGCAGTTTTCCGGATGGACTGTCGAGGTGGTTGGCTTGGTCAAGACGCCGAGGAGCTGGTCCCTGGGGGCCCTGAAAGAGTTGCCGTCGCGCACACAGATTACTCGACATGATTGTGTGGAAGGCTGGAGCGCGATCGGAAAATGGACCGGCGTGCCGGTCGGAGATTTGATGCATCTGGTGGAGCCTTTATCAAGCGCTCGCTATGCCGTCTTCCATTGTGCGGATGTAGATGACGAAGGCATCGCCTACTACGAGAGCATCGCGGTGGCTGATTGCTACCATCCCCAGACGATTCTCGCCTATGAACTGAATGATGAGGCCTTGGATGTGCCGCATGGCGCTCCGCTTCGTCTTCGATTTGAGCGGCAGCTCGGATACAAGCAAGCGAAGTATGTCATGAAGATCGAGCTGGTTGAGTCCCTGGCCGGCATCGGTGGCGGAAAAGGAGGCTATTGGGAGGATCAGGGATATGAATGGTACGCAGGCATCTAACAGGCTGTTGACAAAGCCCGCCAGCGGCGATCTCGCATCACTCAGAGGCTCAACGAACGACAGAGAGTACGATTCGCCTCTTCGTTCGCTGCGGCCTTGCTGGACAGCCTGCGGGCCACTCTGCTCCCGTTGGAGACTTTGAATGCGGTGCCTTTTCAGCTTGGTGAAAGTGTTTGTCAACGCACTGCTAAGTAAAGGATGAAATACCCACATTGATCAGGCGGCGGGTATCGTTTTTTCGCGCTGATCCTTCGCTAGCCCATCGCAGCCCAGATCTTGAGTGCGTTCTCACCGGTAAAGGTCATGTCGTCCTGCGCCGACGAACTATGCTCAAAGTACAGGTGCAGCAGTCCTTTCCCAAGGTGTGCTTCTCGGACAAGGTCTAGATTAATGGCTACTTCTCCTGCACGTTCTTCATCCAATACTTTAACGAATCGCATAGCTGCTCCTTTCGCTAAGGTGCTGTTCATGACAAGAATAGCATGTGTATAAATAACGGCCGGATATTGCTGAAATAGTCGGTGTCTGAAGGAGAAAGACTGGTGGGGAGTTAGCGTCGTCCGTCGTACCAGACGGATAGGTGTTTTTTATCTTGTAGCGTCTTCTTTGGTAGGAAAAAAATGCGAAAGATCTGGGCTGCGATCTCGCGGCTTGAGTAGAGGGAGATTTTTCGGGAGGAGGTTTCAAGCGGGTGTTTAGTTAAGATGGTAAATTGCAGATTCCGTCCCCGTCCCCATTGTTTGAGTTGCTTACTCAGCCGGATCTCATCGAGTGCATAGAGTTCTTGATCGAATCCGCCGACCTCCTGAAACGCATCCCGCCGGCAGACCACGAGCGCGCCGGCAGCCCACCGACAGAGTACGGAGGTACTGGTCCAGATGTGCAACGTCAGATTTGCCCACCAAGGCAGCCCCTCCATCCGTAACGTGCTCCCACAGCCGACGTACTTGCCCGTATCAATAATGCACAAGATATCTGCCAGCAGTTTAGGACTCAGGAGGCTGTCGGCATCGAGGAAGAGCAACCAATCGCCGGTGGCATGGGCTGCACCGGCATTGCGGGCCCTGCCTATTTGGTTGATGGGCTCAAAGACGACGGTCGCACCGGCCTGCTTGGCTAATTCCGCCGTGTTGTCCGTGGAGTTATTATCGACGACGATGACTTCCGAGGTGAAACCTGGTTGGTGGTTGACCTCCAATGAGTCGGTGATGGAGAGGAGTGTACGCTCAATCAGTCGGGCTTCATTGAACGCAGGGATGACGATGGATAGGTGCATGGACGGTCATCATGCCACAAGTGCACGCTGAGGGGAAATGGGTGGCAACGTGATCAGGTACATCTGATCATCATTCTTGTGATTAGGAGAGATACTATTGGCGATGTGGACTCAGGATGGTTGGATTCACGGCAGTATGGATCCGAGCCGCTCTCGGAGGTGATGCTGCGCAAGGCAATGAAGGCCTTGAGGGAGGAGCATGGGTCAGCAATTGTCGACTTTTCACAGATAGAGTCACTCCGAGCGGTGTGGTACGATTCCCCATCATGCCGCTCTCGGGCTTTCATCCCCTCATTACTGAGTGGTTCCACTCGTCCGTTGGGGCACCAACCGACGTTCAAATCCAGGCCTGGCCGGCAATTCAGTCTGGTGCAGATGCACTGATTACAGCGCCGACTGGGTCGGGGAAAACCCTCGCAGCGTTTCTTTCGTGTATCGATCAACTCTTCAAACAAGCCCTGGCCCGTGAGCTTGATGATCATACTCAGGTACTGTACGTGTCCCCGCTGAAGGCGCTGAGTAACGACATCCAGAAGAATCTTCAGAAGCCGCTCGCCGAGATAGGGGACCGTGCGCTCCTGGCTGGGCTGATGATGCCGGAGCTGCGTGTGCTGGTCCGCACTGGTGACACGCCAATGGCGGACCGGCAACAGATGCTCAAGCGGCCGCCGCACATTCTTGTCACGACGCCGGAGTCGCTCTTTATTCTGCTCACCGCTGAGAAGAGTCGTCGCTTGCTCCAGACCGTCCGTACCGTCATCGTCGATGAAATCCATGCACTAGCGCCCAACAAACGTGGCGCGCATCTAGCTCTATCGTTAGAACGGTTGGAAGCACTCACCTTCACCAAGCCACAGCGGATTGGTCTCTCTGCGACGCAACGGCCTATTGAACTCGTGGCACAATTTCTTGTCGGCAACCCTGTTCTATCACACGATCTTTACTCAGTCTCCAATCCTCAGCCCTCAGCCCTGTGCACGATTATCGACGTGGGCCATAAACGGCAAATGGATCTCGCAGTCGAAGTGCCAAAAGATGAACTGAGTGCCGTCGCGACGAATGCGATCTGGTCGGACATCTATGACCGTGTTGCCGAGCTGGTGCGAGAACATCGCACGACCTTAGTGTTTGTGAACACACGGCGATTGGCTGAACGGGTGTCGCATTATCTGGAAGATCGACTCCAGGATCTTGGTCCTGATGTTGTGGCCGCGCATCATGGCAGTTTGTCGCGGCAGATTCGTCTCTCGGCGGAAGAACGGTTGAAGAGTGGGAAGACGCGTGTGGTTGTGGCGACGGCTTCGCTCGAACTTGGTATCGATGTTGGCGCGGTGGATCTGGTCTGTCAGATCGGCTCACCACGTGCGATCGCCACCTGCCTGCAACGGATCGGTCGGGCTGGTCACTGGATCAAGGCGATCCCTAAAGGCCGTCTCTTTGCTACAACGCGGGACGAGTTGTTGGAGTGTGCCGCGCTCATCCGGGCCATCAGGGGCGGCACGCTGGATCACATCACTGTGCCGCCGGCGCCGCTCGACATTCTGGCGCAGCAGCTCGTGGCTGCGGCGGCGACACAGACCTGGACCGAAGAGGAATTGTATCAGTTGGCCCGGCGAGCGTATCCCTATCGTGACTTGGAACGGGCAACCTTCGACCGGGTTGTCCGGATGCTCGCCGACGGGATCGCGACGAATCGGGGGAGGGGCTTAGCCTATCTCTATCACGATCGGATCAACCACCGACTAAAAGGACGGCGCGGGGCTCGGCTGGCGGCCATCACCTCAGGTGGCGCAATTCCCGATACCGCCAACTACGCGGTGGTGGCAGAACCGGACGGCACGGTGGTTGGGTCCGTCGATGAAGACTTCGCGGTGGAGAGTCTGGCGGGCGACATCATGCTGCTCGGCAATACGTCATGGCGCATCAAGGGGGTGGAGGCGGGCAAAGTGCGGGTGGAAGATGCCCAGGGCGCGCCGCCCAGCATTCCCTTTTGGCGAGGAGAGGCTCCCTCGCGCACTGCCGAGCTCTCCGCTGAGGTCGCATGCCTGAGACAGGAGATTTCAAATCGACTCTCTTCATCAGCTGTCGGCTCTGAACACTCAGTCCTCAGCCCTCAGCCCTCAGCACTGGAAGCAGATACCCATCAGCTCTCAGCCCTCAGCTGGATCAAGAAGGAATGCGCCCTCGATCCACGCGGCGCCCAGCAAGCGATCGAGTATGTATTGACCGGCAAAGCCGTATTAGGAGTCGTGCCGACCCAGGACATGATCGTGGCCGAACGGTTCTTCGACGAAAGCGGCGGGATGCAGCTGGTCATCCATGCGCCGTTTGGCGGACGGATCAACAAGGCCTGGGGACTCGCGCTGCGCAAACGATTCTGCGTCACGTTTGATTTTGAGTTGCAAGCCGCAGCGACGGACAATGGCCTCGTGATTTCGCTAGGCGAAAAACATAGCTTCCCGCTGGAGTCCGTGTTCAGCTATCTCCATTCCACGACCGTGCGAGAGGTTTTGATTCAAGCGGTGTTGCTCGCGCCGATGTTCACCACCAGGTGGCGTTGGAATGCGTCGCGCGCGCTGGCATTGCTGCGCTTTTCAAACGGCAAGAAGGTGCCGCCACAGATTCAGCGGATGAAGGCCGAAGATCTCTTGGCCGCCGTGTTTCCCGATGCCATTGCCTGTCAGGAAAACTTGACTGGGGTGAGGGCTGCACGCACGATACCTGATCACCCGCTTGTGCAAGAAACCCTCCGGGACTGTCTGAGCGAAGCGATGGATCTGGCGGGGCTGACGGAAGTCCTGCACCGAATAGAGTCTGGTGCAATCCGTTGCGTGGCGATCGATACGCCGACGCCGTCCGTCTTTGCGCACGAGATCCTAAATGCCAACCCCTATGCGTTTCTTGACGATGCACCGCTGGAGGAGCGGCGGTCTCGGGCAGTGGAGATGCGGCGCACGCTGCCAGCACAGTTGCTCGAAGAGATCGGGGCGCTTGATCCGATGGCGATTAGTGAAGTCATGCGTGAATCGTGGCCGATTGTCCGTGATGCCGATGAGTTGCACGACGCGCTGCTGACCCTCGTATGGGTACCCGAGTCCGATGCAAGACAATGGATCTCATATTTCCCTTCGCTGGTTGAATCCGGTCGGGCTGTCCGTCTTGCGTTTCACGGCTCCCGTGCCAGGTGTCAAGGAGTTGGGGGATGGGTGGCGGCTGAGAATCGAGAGCAGGTCGAGCAGCTATTCACGGTCGGTGATGATTCCACGCTGGATGGCGTGGTACTGGGATGGATGGAAAGCATCGGACCGACGATGACAGATGAATTGGCTGACCGTCTCTCTTTGCCGGTTGAGGGGATTGAGGCGGCGATGGTCCGGCTTGAGGTGCAGGGCCAAGTCCTTCGTGGATGCTTCCGGTCCAACGCAGTCCTCAGTCCTCAGTCCTCAACATTAAATACTGCACCCGAGTGGTGTCACCGCCGCTTGCTGGCTCGAATCCATCGGCTGACGATCGGAATGTTGCGCAAAGAGGTCGAGGCGGTTTCGGCAACGGATTTCATGCGCTTCCTGATGCAATGGCAACATGTCGTGCCGGGTTCGCGACAGCATGGTGAAGCGGGCCTTCTGGAGGTCATCAAACAGCTGGCGGGATTCGAGACTGCGGCCTCTGCATGGGAACCGCAGCTCTTGCGCACGAGGATGGCCAAGTATGAGCCGGATCTCCTCGATAGGCTTTGTCTAAGCGGTGCGGTCAGTTGGGGGCGCCTCTCGCCGCATCCGAAACTGGCAACAGGTAGAGAGACGGAGGGGCGGCGCATCACTCCGACAAGCCTCGCGCTCATCAGTGTCTTCCCACGTGATGAGCGTGACTGGTTGCTTGCCGCATTCCATCAGGACATGGTTGGCGGAGGTCTCGATCCGTTTGCACAGTTAAGTTCGGTGGCTCAAGATCTCCGGCGTGCGTTGCAGCAACAGGGTGCCAGCTTCTTCGCCGATCTAGTGCGGATGACCAACCATCTTCCCGCTGAAGTCGAGCAGGGATTGTGGGAGTTGGTGGCCGCCGGGTTGGTGACGGCTGATGGGTTCGATAACCTCCGTGCTCTTATGGACCCCCATCGTCGGCGTGCCGAGGGGCGTGAACGGGCTCGTCGTCCGCGGCACTCAGCAGGACGGTGGTCTTTGTTGAAACCTCTTTCGTCTCATCACTCAGCACTTGGGACTCAGTCCGCTTCGCCGACACCGCGAAGCGAGTCCTCAGCACTTGTCATTGAGAAAGTGGCTCGACACCTTCTCCGTCGCTACGGCGTGGTGTTTAGAGACCTCCTGGCGCGTGAATCGCTGGCTCATTCCTGGCGGGATCTGCTCGTTCAGTACAGACGAATGGAAATGGCAGGGGAGGTCCGTGGTGGACGATTTGTGTGCGGATTTACCGGCGAGCAGTTTGCATTGCCGGAAGCCGTGGAAGCGTTGCGCGCGATCAGGAAGGCGAGTGTATCCTCAAACCACGAGGTCAAACTTTCAGCCACAGATCCATTGAACCTCGTAGGAGTGATCCTACCTGGCCCTCGTGTGCCTGCCGTCCCGACGAACTTTCTGGTGTGGAAAGATGGGATGGTTGTTCGTACTGTGATCGGGCGGCAGGGTGACACGGCAATTCCCATTGTCGAGCGGACCAGCCCGGTAATGGCCGATAGCCTGTAGAACTTAACCATATCAGTAGCTTGCCCAGGGAGGAGGATGGGCTCGGCGCAGGCGACGGCAGCTCGAATCAACAAGTAGGGATCGGCCACTCGGCTGCAGGCAAGACAATACCTACATGAATCACAAACCAGGATTGTGCAAAATAAAAAACCTTGCCCTCACAGACGACGTTTTCTTACCATCCAAGCGACACGTGACCCACCTCCTGCTCGCGTTGGTGTCGCACAGACTCAGGATGAAAAGATCTATACGAACGTTTTGAGAGGATTGTTCGAAATACACAGATCCCATGAACCCAAAAGTATAGGGATGCCACTGCTCGGACTGGCTTTCATCAACGGCTATACCGCGCACGGCGCGTCCACCCATGGTCGTCTGGCACTCGGCGCCGTACAATCAGCGCCGTCTGTTGCGCAGACACCAGCAGAAACTCACTCTGTGGTCATTGAGCCTCTGAACTCATAGAAATGAAGGGGGATAGACGAGGAAGCCACTTCTTAATATGAGCGGGGAGGCTGCTGGCTGGAGCGTTCGGGTCTCCCCCCTCGCCGCAAAGGTGCATGCCTCCAAGATCTTCAATGTTATACCGCTCAAAGGAGATACTGTATGCGGATGAGCCCACTTCTAGCTCTCAGTCTGACTATGGTGCTTTTTGGTGCCGACGTCTGTGCAACACCGTCTGCAGGTGCCCAAGAGCCTGCGACACCTATTACGGTCTTTGTTGCGAAGAAGATCGTGACCATGGATCCGACCAGACCAACCGCAACGGCAGTCGCTGTGCGCGACGGCATGGTTCTCGGCGTGGGATCGCTGGAAGATCTTGCCCCTTGGCTTAAGACCGGCAAATACACGGTCAACGAGCAGTTCAAGAATAAGGTGCTCATGCCGGGCTTCATCGATCCGCATATGCACCCGATGCTCGGTGCGATTCAGTTCGGCACCACGTGGATCACGCCTGAGCCTTGGAGTGTGCTGGGCGAGAAGATCCCTGCGACCATTGGACACGACGCGTACCTTCGTGCCCTGAAAGCAGCATTCGCTGCGGCTCCGAAGACGGAGCCGATGTTCATTACCTGGGGCTACAACCAGATGTTCCACGGCGACATGTCGCGTGAAATTCTGGACGCCATCTCCAACACCTACCCCATCTTCGTCTGGCATCGCTCGGCGCACGAGGCGTATTTCAATACGCCCATGCTCAAGTACCTGGCAGGCAAGGGGCTCACCGAAGAAAAGGTCATGGGCAATCCGCAGATCAACTGGCAGAAAGGCCACTTCTTCGAGGATGGTTTGTTCAAGACGGCCGTGCCTGTACTGGCAGATTACCTGCTGGCGCCCGCGCGTGTGGACAAGGGCTTCACCAAGACGCGCGACTACCTGAACTTCAATGGCATTACCACTGTGGCGGACATGAACACGGGCGGAGTCAATTGGGATCTGGAGGTTGGGGCACTGACACGCACTTTTGACCGTGAGGACTCGCCGGTGCGGGTGCGTCTAACGCCGGACGCCGTGGCGCTGGCCGCTGCCATGAAAGGCGCGGATGCGGCGTTTGCCTTTATCGGAAAGACGGGTGAAAAGAATACAAAGCGCATCTTTACCAACAGGGCGATGAAGCTCTTCGCCGATGGTGCGATGTTTTCACAACTGATGCAGATATCGCCTCCGGGCTATATCGACGGGCATCAGGGTGTCTGGGTCACGCAACCTGCGGCGTTCGAGGAGGCTGCGCGCCGCTATTGGAATGCGGGCTATCAGATTCACGTGCATACCAATGGCGATGATGGTGCGACGATGGTGCTCGATGTTCTCGAGAAGCTCGAGACTGAAAGACCCCGCACCAATCACCGTTTTACCATCGAGCATTACGGTTATGCCACGGATGGGATCAGCCGACGGATAGCGGCACTGGGAGCGCAAGTCTCAGCCAATCCTTACTATGTATATGACCTCGCCGACACGTACGGGGAGGTCGGGCTGGGTTACGACCGAGCGGCACGCATCGCGCCACTCGGCGGACTCGCGCGGCGCGGCGTCCCGGTCGCCCTGCATTCGGACTTTGCGATGGCACCGGCTGCGCCGCTCCTCCTTGCGTGGACGGCGATCACCCGCGAGACCCGGTCAGGCAAGGTGTTCGGATCTGAAGAGCGGTTGACTCTGGATCAAGGTATGAAGGCGATCACCATCGACGCTGCCTATATTCTCCACCTGGAGGATCGCCTCGGCAGTATCGAAGCCGGCAAGCTGGCTGACTTCACCGTTCTCAACCAGGACCCCTACAAGGTCGGCGTGGCCGGCCTGCCGAAGATCAAGGTCTGGGGCACGGTGTTCGAAGGCAAGCTGTACCCAGCGAAAACGGTCAAGCACTAAACGCGAGAGCTGAAATGAAGGAGACCACACGATGAAGCCCTCCCTCCTAACCATGACATGCGTGCTGCTGGCTGCCGTGTTTGCGATTCCTATTGCGGTGCCTGTACAAGCCGCCCCGATCTCCGCCGACTCCATCTATACAGGCGGTGACATCGTTACCGTCAATGAGCTTCAACCGAAGGCAGAGGCGGTGGCGGTTAGAGGCGGTAGGATTGCGGCCGTCGGCTATCGTGATGAGGTGATGACACTGAAGGGGCCGAAGACCAGGGTCATCCACCTTGGCGGCATGACGATGATTCCCGGCTTGATCGATGCACACGGCCATGTCTTCCTCACCGGCATCCAGGCACTGTCCGCCAATCTGCTCCCGCCGCCGGATGGCGAGGGTGCCGACATTCCTTCTCTGCAACGCCTGCTCAAGGACTGGGCGCCCAAGAACCGGAAGGCCACAGACAAGATCGGCTGGATAATCGGCTTTGGTTACGACGACTCGCAGCTCAAGGAGCAACGCCATCCGACGCGTGAGGATCTCGACCAGGTCTCCACCACGATGCCGGTGGTCATCATGCACCAGTCAGGGCATCTGGCTGTGATGAACAGCAAGGCGTTGGAGGTGGTGGGCTATACTGCCGACAGCACGAATCCGGAAGGCGGTGTGATCCGCCGCAAGCAGGGCAGCCAAGAGCCCAACGGCGGACTTGAGGAGGCGGCATGGTTTGGGACAGTGGGTAAGGTATTCGGCCAGGTCGGTCCGATGGAGAGCATGGCGATCCTCAAGGCAGGCACAGAGCTGTACGCCAGCTTCGGCTACACCACCGCACAGGAAGGTCGAGCTTCGTCGGATATCGTGGCTACGATGTCCGCGACAGCGAAGCAGGGGGGGCTGAAGATCGATATCGTGGCGTACCCCGATATCATCATTGGCGCCGACGTAATCAAGGCACCGCTGCTCTCGCGTCGTTACACCAACCACTTGCGCATCGGCGGAGCAAAACTCAATCTTGACGGCTCACCTCAAGGCAAAACCGCTTGGCTGACCAAGCCTTATTTCAAGGCACCGGCCGGGCAGAAGGACGACTATGCCGGTTACGCGGCGATGACCGACGAACAAGCCACGGCTTACGTGGACAAGGCGTTTGCCAATGGTTGGCAGATCCTCACTCATCTCAGCGGCGATGCGGCCATCGACCAGTTTATTCAAGCGGTGCGCGCTGTCGAGAAGAAATACGGTATGACCGACCGCAGACCCGTGGCGATTCATGCCCACACCGCGCGGCTCGATCAGGTACTGGCGTTTAAGGAGCTGGGCATCCTTCCGTCTTTCTTCCCGATGCACACGTATTACTGGGGCGATTGGCATCGAGATTCGGTTCTGGGCGCGGAACGTGCGGCCAACATCTCACCGACCGGCTGGGCCCTGGAGCATGGCATGACCTTCACCTCTCATCATGATGCACCGGTAGCGTTACCCGATTCGATGCGGGTATTGGATGCCACCGTCAACCGAGTGACCCGCAGCGGCCGGGTGCTCGGCCCCGACCAACGAGTCTCCCCGTTGGTGGCGCTGAAGGCGCAGACCATCTGGTCGGCCTACCAACACTTTGAAGAGAAGACCAAGGGCTCGATCGAAGTCGGCAAATTGGCCGACTTCGTCGTGTTGGACCAGAACCCACTCACCATCGACCCGCTGAAAATCGCCGGAATCAAGGTGGTCGAGACCATCAAGGAAGGCAAGACAGTGTATCACCGCGACTCGGGTATAAAACCGGCTGCCGTGCCGTCAAGCTGCGCGGATTCGGATGCTTGCTTTAGGATGGCGAGCCAGGTGCTCAACGATACCGGCGTGATCGATGTGCATCTGCACGCCAATTGACCACGATGAAGGAGGAATTGTCCGTCTGCGCTCACATCTTTCAGATTTCATTGCCGTCATGCCGATGTCATCGGCGTGATGAGTTGCAAGAAAAGCGGGATGGAAAATCAATACTCATGCCTGACTCAATAATCGACAGTCTGAGCCAACGAGACCGGTAGAGGGGGAGACCGTAGAAAAGGAGATGACTGTATGGGCCACGAACAAGAATCGCGCAAGTCGGAGATGGCCAAGAGGCTAGAGGATCAGGGGCATATCAAGATCGCGGGTGCGATGTATTTCGTTGAAACTGGGGTGGTTGAATTTATCTCCTGAATGTACGTCTCAGGCGCGCATATTCTGTTGTCGAGTCGAGACGCCAGGCTACAGTCCGACAGCCTGTATCAATCCACGAAATCGAATTGGACGTTGGTATTTTGCAAAGCAGGCAAAGGGAGTGGTATGGTGCTCAACATCACAAAGACCCTAAGGGATTGTGTTTGGAATTTAGACAGCGAGATGGTACACGACTGCTTTGCATCATCCGGAAGTTCATTGCGTGGAGGTTGTCGCGTAGGGATCTCCCTGCGATGTATGTATCTCATTTAGTTTCAAGGAGGCTGTATCGTGAAGTATCTATCCTTTTTGTTCGGCACTGTATTTCTGATCGCGTTCGGAGTGTCAGGTTGTGCCAACCTGCCAACTTCGGTCGTACAGGATGCGCTCGCAAACCTGGTGGCCCAACAACATAGCATTGGTCCTAGCCAAGGGAAGGCCGCGCTCGGCTCCATCCTTAATCACGCAAGGGAGAAAATGCCCGTCGGAGATTTTTCGACGCTGAACAATGCCCTGCCCGCTTTGGATACCTACTTGAAGGAGGCAACCGACGTGAAGGCTGTAACCGGTCCGATCGTCGACCAAGCTGGGCTGGAGTCAGCATTTGCTAAGGTGGGCTTGGGACCCAAAATGGTGCCCAGGATCACAAAGACGATGAGCGATTTCGTCGGGAATTCAGGCGGCGAGGCGGCGCGCAGTTTCTTTGCATCGCTGATGAAATAAGTTGCACCGCTGTTGCCGAACGAAGCCGTTCGGCAACAGTGTTCCCGTCTACCTCATCCTAGTTGGTTAGTTCGCGAACGACTGTGCTCGGTCACGGAGCAGGGTCAGCAACGCCGTCGGGCCTTGGCTACCCATCGTGGCATACCCTGCCTGAGCCTCGGAAAAAAACGCCGGCTCTCGATCAGTTGGTACCCCTAAGAGCTTGCTCACTGATGCGAGGTATTCTCCCTGTCCCGCCGCGAGATCGTGCTGCAGATTGTCATAGTTGAAAGAGACAAAGGCGGTGGCCTTGAAGTCCGGCTTCAGCTGACCGTCTTCATTCCACCAGGCCGCTCCGGAGGTGGTGCCGGTGACATTGGACGTGGTGTCGGTGATTTGGTTAATGGTGCCTTTGACTGTGCAGCCGGTTAGACCAAGCAACAGACTTGCTCCCAGTGCTGCGACGCATTGTAAACGGGTGCGCATCGTGGACCTCCATATCTATAGGGACGATGGCCTCACTATAACATACAGCCTCTCAAGTTTGATCGGTTGTGCGCCGATAGGAGGGCGACGGGACGGTGTTCCCCTATCGAGACAAGACCGAGGATTGGCCATGTCGGTTCAGCCCGTGACAACCGTTAATCCAGAGCAGTTGTTCAATCTGGGGTCACGGCCTCAGGAAGGATCCCATCGACTGAATACGAGGATCAGCGGGTTCTCGCTTGCCCAGGAATTTTCCGGACGGTTGAATGTCACCACGGCTGATGGCGATCGGATTACTCTGGTGGCCGATCGTGATGACCGGTATGACGCTGGTGCCGTCCAATCTGTTGTTCAGACTCCTCAGGGAAGCGGGACTGTCAGCGCTGGGTTTGCGCAGAGTGCACGTGCGTACCACGTTGGCATCGCGGTCAGTGGAGACCTTGATGAAGCCGAAGTGACGGACTTGGAGAAATTGTTTGAAAAGGTTTCGAGTATCTTTCGTGGGTTCGTTCAGGGACGAGATGATGAGGCCCAGACTCAAACCCTTCAACTCGCAGAAGGGTTTCATGAGTTGGAAGATCTCTCCAGTCTGGATCTCAGCGTCGAGATCATCCGGTCTGTGACGCTTGTGTCGGCCTCAGGCCAAACCCCGGGTGGGGCGCCAGGGACGGCGGTGGCGATCCCGCAGTCGTCCAACGGTACCACGGCGCCCACCCCGTCACCTAACTCTCCCGGCGCCACGCGTCTCGCGGTATTAGTAGACAGCACACAATTCGCCTCCTTGATTCAACAAGTCCTCGACGCTGTGAATGAACTCAGCGTTGATCTGGAGAAGGTTCGTCACAATTTACCGGCCTTCCTGGATCAGTTACGCGAGGAACTGGCCAGGGAGTTACGCCGGGAGCCCCCGTTGGAGACAGAAGCTCGCGGCCGTTCAGGCAAGGACGTCCTACCTGCACATGAACCGTCGACCGATAGTCGTAGCCTATTGGTGGCCTATCAATCGGTCACGGAGACATCTCTCTCGCTGTCTCTTCAAGCTTAATTCACCCATAAGCGCTGATACCACTTCTTCTCATCACCGACCGGCAGTGACACCAGATTCATGGCTCTCCGGATCTCGCCGATGTTCCAGCCAGTGAGGTTGGCCAGTGTCTGCGCTTCCCTCTCATAGCGTTCGCGTAACTGCTGGCGGTAGACAGTTGCGGCTGGACATTCATCCGTTCCGGTCCAAGGGTGGCGCAGGATGTAGCGTGCTTGGAAATTGTTGTGGTCAGATGTTTCCTGGAACATCAAGTCTTCGGGGAAGTGGGCGGCATCATAGCGGACGTGCAGTCTCGTGAGGAATACGTTCTGCGCCTGTGGCATGCTGCCTCCACGTTGCTTGAAGCTAGGGCCGTTTTGCCAGAAGACACCCAGACCTCGCAGCTCTTCAGCCGATAATGGGTTTGCGGCACAGGGGTCGCACCAATTCATATCCCAGGCATATTCGAGGAATACGCCTCGCTCGCTCTCGCGAGTCACTTGTTGTGTGAAGAGGTCGCGATAAAAGTCACCGAACTTGTCTTTCACATACAGCGGGATCTCTTGGGCTTCGGGTAACCGGACTGTTCGGTAGTTCGTCGTTTCGACGCGACCTTGGTTGGTCAGCGTATAGATGAAGAGTTCTTGTGCACCGTCGGCATTCACTGTCCCGAGCCGAATCGGTAGCATGAACTTCGGGGATTCGAAGGCGATCTGGATCGGCCGCAGGTGCGTAAAGCCGAGCTTGGATTGTTCGGTCAGGTTCACTTTGGCCACAAAGAACTTCATCTGCTGTTTCAAATAACTGTGCAGCACAGCGGAAGTCCCATTCGGAATCTTGTATCCGTTCTCAGCTAACCAGGTTTCAAGTCCGTAGCTTTCCTTGGCTGAGAGAATCAGGATGTCGTATTCGCCGACGGTATACTGCGCCTCGACAGTCACGCCAAGTGCCGTATCGCGCTCTCTTGCCGGCGACATGCTCTTCGCCATATCGAGGCTACGGCGCTCCATCATCTCGTACCGGACACAGGGATTCTCGTCGAAGTATTCCACTAGGCGTGGAGCCGAATAGTCGGCCAAGTGTTTCAGGACAGCCGGATCCCCGACATGAATCTGGTCCTTCTCTAATACTGCGGGTACCGGCACGACCATCGCAAACTCTTTTGCGTCGCCCTTGAAGTCATTCGCCATAGTGATGACGGTTTTGTTGTTATGACGGGCGATGACAACCTCGGAAGCCTTGTTGAACAGCTTCGTGTCAGCCTTGCCGACATAGAAGCCACAAAATGCCGAGGCGTTCGTATTCCAGAGGAATAGGCTTATCAGAAATGTGAAGATGGGCATGATCAGGCGTCTCATAGAAGCCTCAGTACACCGATTCATATGACCTCCTTGGTTAAAACGGGAATAGGGGAACCATACAGGGGATTCATCAGCGGCGATTTACCGGTTGTAGGCTTGGCCCAGTCATAGCGCGTGCCAGGAAACATGCGATCTAAGAGGGGAACGAGCGGTGAACATGCGATGAGTCCCCAGAGTGGGCCATTGGGCTTGAAGAAATGGAGCTGGACGTAGAGCGCTGCGAGTGCGACAAACAGTGCGAAGACGATTCGGCCCGTTCTCGAATCCGGTGTCGTCTTTGGATCTGAGATCATAAAGAACGAAAAGATGAGAAGCGCACCGCTTTCGATCTGATGCAGGGGAATGGTGAGTGGATCACCGAGCCAGAGGGCATGGGCGAAGAGGAGTCCGACGTAGAACGTCAAGAAGGCGAGTGTGACATCAGCTCGTGCCACGCGAGTCACAACAAGCGAGCCAAGGCAAGCGATCAGAAATCCGAACCAGGCGACTTGACCCCATTGCCCTGGTGAGATCCACCCGAGACCGAATGAAAGCATGACGACGAGGGCGAGATTTGTCGGATTGAAGACATGCTTGTCCCTCCAGCGGACGGCGAACTTGCTCAAGATGGCAATGGCGGCGGCCAGAGCTGCAACGGTGAGATCGTTGGTGCGAAGGAGAAGACACAGCGAGAGGGACGAAATCAGCGCGCTCTTGGGATCGAACGACGGCACGTGGAAATAGCGGGTACCGGCATATTGCGTGAGTAGTGTTGTGCCGATTGTGATGACGATCTGCCAGCTGGGGATATCGAAGTGAAGGAATACCAGGCCATAGAGGAGGAGAGTCGACAGACTGACAATCTGATAGAGACGCGGATCACGCCAGAAGGTCGGTTTGCTTGGTTTGTTCCAGCTGGTCTCTTGACCCATGAAATCCTCCTTCGGATTGCCGTGGTCTTGCAGCGGCCATCACAGGAGGATATGGGGTGATGGAGAGAATCCTTTCAGCGGGATGAGAGGAATTTGAGAGTGCGTTGACAATTGGCTGAACAGGCGCAAAAATTGCTCGTCGGTACGACCCAGATTGGCCTGCAAGTTAAATCGGGAACTATTGAACACGTATGAAGTGGGCGAAGCACATAGTCTTTACGTCTATTCTTGTGGGGATATTTCAAGGAATTTCCATCGCCGGCTCGACGAATCTTCCTTTGGAGCAAAGGCAAGTCCTGGAGGATTCGTCTCCCTTTAACATAGTTCGTACTGCGACTGTGTTGTCTGAGACAATTGTTGCTCTGTGTAGTGATTTGACCGGTGGGTTAGCAGAGCCTGCGGCCAAGTGGGAAGCCACAGACTACATAAAGGATGAAACGCTTCCACGCAAACGGTTAATTTAGGGCGCCTATCTCTGGTGTATATCATGTCGTTCACTATGAGAGCGGTGGATACGTCCACAGCCTTCCTTCTTGCACTACGAACAGGGGAATTCAACGATGAGGGTGAACGCTAGATTGACGTTGCGCTCGGATTCGCCCTCGGCTGTGCGGTGCTGCGGGGGCAACTGGTTAAGAATAACCGCGACGTCCCAGTCCGTGAGCATGTTTCGTCGTGGTTCCATGCAAGCTCTATAGGCTTAACGCGAGCGTGTTGTCGAGTGCGAACTGTCTTGGAATGTTCAATGGCTGAAGAACTTGTTCCAATCTTCTATGTGAGAAATGGAATCAAGGCGATACGGTGGTATGCCCGACTCGGTTTCATCATAGAAGGTGAGTACCGCTTTGCTCCTGGAGTGCCGCAATATGTGTGTCTTCGTCGCGGTCAACTCGCGCTCCATTTGTCTGAAGATACGGGTGATGTGCGACCGAACACGCTCGTGTATTTTTATGTTGATGATATTGATCGAATTGCTGCCGAATTCAACGTCACAGTGAAGGACCTCCCCTGGGTTCACGAGGTGGAATTGACAGATCCAGACGGAAACCGCTTGCGAGTCGGGAAGCGAAAGGCTCTACGGTCTCACGAATAGTTGTGGAACTTGAACTCGATCTCGGCTGTGCGGTGTTACGGGAGCTGGTAAGGCGATCTAATCGAGCTTAGCAGCTCTTGAACTGCTTTGACCGGCATTGTTCCGCGAGGCGCTTGGCTTCTGCGATTTGGGCGGGAGTCATGCGCTGCGCAACGTCGTCTCGATTTTCTATCGCTTGTTTGTGGTCTTCACCCTTCATGTGTCCGGCCGCAAGGTCTACCCACATGTAGGCCCGCACTAAGTCTTGTGGCACGCCAAGCCCTGCGAAATAGAGTTCCGCGAGGTTGTTTTGCGCATGCGGGTGACCCTGGGCTGCGGCTTTCTCGTACCATGCTCGTGCTTGGGCATAGTCCTGTGGCATTCCTTTTCCCTTAGCATACAGCTCCCCAAGGCCGTTCTGCGCCTCGGCGATTCCCTGATTAGCCTGAGTCTGGAGCGTGGACAGATCTTTACTGCCGGCCGGTGGGAAGGCAATGCTCGAGCCAACGGGGAGAACAAGAGTCGCCAGAAGGATGATGACGGTAATCGCACTCATGAGCGGCTGAGTATGCCGTGCAGGCGAACGGATCGTCAAGCCGAATCCTACCGAGCCCTCTGTGGGTACTCTGGTGGAG
>NIUT01000088.1 GCA_002254365.1 Nitrospira sp. UW-LDO-01 | reverse complement strand
TTTCACGATTTGACAAACTCGATGTCATGTTCGTCGCCTTCATCAATTTCGCGTTGATCGTGGATGGCTTACGGTAGCGTTAACAGGCCCTAGATCACTGGAACAATTCAGCTTTTCCATTACCGGAGACACACACACGCGCTGCCTACCACGAAGAGATTGAGAGAAAGCTCACACACAAGCACAGATGTATGTACTCGTGAAGAAGCGCAGGATTATTCATTCATGTAAAAGAATCTGACAGGTAAAGTTTCACGCAACCTAATGATTCATAAGAGATTTATCCGGTTCGCACAAAGCGGGCTATAAACGACCTGTTAGAAAAATTTACACTCGGCCTCCTCCAGCAAAGGATCTGAAAGTGTAACGAACTGATATGTAATGATTCTTATGCTTGGTATTTATTATGCATTCCTTAACAACTCAGCAACCGCCACTTCCGGCATTGTCCCATTGTTGAACACATCGTGAAATGAATTCAGAGTCCGGGAATAGGTGGTTTTGATGACGGAAGATGTGGGCCTGATTATGAATCCCGGCCGTGCAGCAGATCGTTGCCACTGTGAAGCACTACACCATTCTTCAACCCAGAGAGGAGCCTCCCTTGTGATGAAACGTTCAAACCAATTGACATATGCAACTCTTGCAATCGTCGCTCTTACCACTGGACTCACAGACACCGCGGTTGCCACGCCGATCACGTTCTCCGTCGGAGGGAACAACACCGCCGCGTCAATCCAATCAACCGTCGATGCCTTTCGCAATGCGGCTGGTAATCCGGTGAATCCAAACGTAGCAGGGAGCTTTCCGAGCGGGCGTCGTGAGATCAATTGGGACGGTGTCCCGAATGGGTTCGCCGATCCCAATAACCTTCCGAACAATTTCTTCAATACCATCTCCCCGCGTGGTGCCGAATTTTCCACCCCAGGGACGGCAGTTCAGGTGAGCCAAAATGCAGGGCTCGACGCAGTCGAGTTCGGCACGATCAACCCGACCTACCCCGACCTCTTCGCCACCTTCAGCCCGCAACGGCTCTTCACCGCGATCGGCAGCAATGTTGTCGACATCAACTTTTTTGTTTCTGGTAGCAGTACACCGGCAGCCGTGAGTGCCTTTGGTTCTGTATTTACCGATGTCGATCTCGCCAACACAACCAAGATTGAGTACTTTGATCCAACCGGCAGCCTCCTTACGAGCATATTCGCACCGGTTGGAACAACAGGTAATGAGAGCCTCTCGTTTGCCGGAGTCGCATTCGACGCAGGAGAACAGATCGCACGCGTTCGCATTACCAATGGGAATACGGCTCTCGGCGCCGGCGTGAATGAAATAGGGTCGCTTGATCTCGTCGTCATGGATGATTTTATCTATGCTGAGCCACAGGCACGGGTTTCGGCCGTCCCCGAACCCACAACCCTTATCTTGATGATGACCGGACTAGCCGCGTTGGCACTATCGAGACAGCTACGTCGGCAATAGCCGCTATCGGTTCCTGACGGAAGCCCCAGCATGACACGGCTGGGGCTTCCGGTGTTTCCAGTACAGATCGCCGCACGCAAGGCGAAGCCTGTCATCGTTCCTATTACCCACCTTAAGCCACCGGTCTTCAGTTTGATTCGTTCTCATGCTTGAAGATACGCCCCTCCCCTTCCAAAACAGAGTACGGGGGCCTACTGACTTCGTGCATCCATGGAGACGGGTTCCTGGTAAGGGGTGGATACTTTTCCACATCAATGCGGCTCAAACTGAGTGCTGCACTGTTCGTAGAACGATCCGACTCCAGGACAGAGCGAGAATCATCAACGTGTTTTCAGTGCCACAGGACATACCCCGATTCACTCAGCCATTTCGTCCAATTCCTGGGGGCGTTGAAGGAACACCGCATGATACAAGGACGCAGGTCCACAGCATTGGGATCGCAAGAAGGTTCCAGATCTTAAGTCATTGGTCGTCCAGCGAAAAGTATCGCTGCGGCCCGTCCCATCGGTTGTTTCCCCCTCCTCACTTGCGCATATAAAATGTCCGGCTATACTTTCCAAATGCGTTCTTCAAAATACATCCTCTGGCAAGACACCAACGGCTGGCGCGGCTACCTGGAAGGCTACCCCGAGTACGAGGTACAAGGGGAGTCGTTCGAAGAGCTACAAGTGAAACTCTGGCAACTGCACCAAGAGCTCACCTGCCAGCATCAAGAACCAGAACTCGTCAAGGATCAAGAGCACTATCAGCCGTCTGATCCGAAAGAGCACGCTCGGTTTCATAGTCAGACACCGACCCTGCCTCGCCCCATGTCGCGCGCACAGAGCAAGCGCCGCGCACGAGTTGAAGAACTCATGTTTGCGATGATCAGCAACCGCTGAGGACCACGAACTTCGATTTCCTACAATCTTGTCACCAGGCCTCCGGCTGAACGTGACACACGCCTGCGCCACCTAGAATGCGGCCATGAAGATGCTCTCAGAAAAACTCGTTGACCGATCCGGGGTCGCATATTGGAAGGTGTCTGTAGCCTTTTGATCCGTTCATTCTTCGACTCGTGTCCGTCGTCACGAATGGGGTAAGTCATGCAAGCCATCAAATGCTACTACTTGGATGAGGAGAAGCAATGGCTAGGCTATCTCCCGAACTTTCCGGACCACTGGGCCCACGGAGAAACACTTGAAGCGCTCCAAGCCAACCTGTATCGTTTGAACTTCGATCTCACGCTCATGGAAGCGTTGCAAAAGGTGTCCGAACTCAGCCTTCCACTATAAGAGCTACAGAGCAGCCTTCTGTCAATGTGAGAGCAGCAGTATCCGAATCCGCGAATTCCCCATTTGCTCAGCTCCTCCTTGCTCAATCCTGATCTCTTGATCCCATTCCTGTAACCCAGCTTACAGATTCTATTAGACGGACCAGCCTATGCTGTGCCCATGCGACGAGTGGACTTCTATTTCCATGACAGGTGCCTCTCACAGCCCTCGATTCTCTCACTCGCGAAAGATATTGAGGCGGCGTATCCGGCGTGGATCGTGACGGTTCATCCGCTCTTGGAGGATGAAATCAAAACGATGGGTTTTCAGACTCTGCTGGCGATCGTTATCAACGGTGTGCCAGCCGCGTTCGGTACACCGAACAGAGAATGGTTACTGGAGATCATTCGGATGTGCGACCAATGAACCATTTGGCAGAAACCACCGAGGTAAGCCGGACAGGGCTTCACGATGCGACTCCTGTGGAGGACCATTAAGCTACGATTGTCAGCGATTTCCTGCTCTGCCCACCCCGCCTCCGACAGCCATTGATTCGGCAAACCTTTCTGCCATCCGTCTCAACTCGCGCACTGAACTTTTCCGCCGAGGCGAGTTTGTGGTGGTTGTGAGGTGATTGACAGCCGCACCTTGAAAAAGCCGGTAAAAGTACGAGCAGGTGGGAACAACCTGCCATCTCACATAAAGAGGGAGGGGTTATGGGCAAAGAAAAAAAAGATGGCACGCTGGAGGAAGCGGAATAACGCTGCGGGACTGTCGGGCGAGACAAGCATCATGTGGCCATCTGCTTGGGTTAAGGTCTTCGCGTCCTTCATTCGATACGCCAGGCCTGTAAAGGCGGCCCCAACAGCGGTGTTTTTCACCAAATCACCTGCTAAGATGCAGTAGATCTACAGGTATCGGAGCAGCGCCATACGTTCGGGTCGTGGAGGAGTGAGCGATTACTGCGGGCACACCTGGATGCCGACGTACCGGCGAGACCGACAATACGACAACAGGCGATGGCCGGAGGATTTAAACCTAGAAAAACGTTGTCCCTGTCACATATGAATCTGATCGATTCAGTCGGGAGGAAGCCATGACCGATTCACAAGTCGATGCACTGGTGTTGTTCGGAGCCACCGGTGATTTGGCCTTCAAGAAGATTTTTCCCGCCCTGCACGCCATGATCAAGCGAGGCCAATTGACCGTACCGGTGCTCGGTGTGGCTAAAGCCAATCGAACCCTTGAGCAAATACGAGATCGCGCTCGCGAGAGTATCGCCCAATTCGGCGGCGGAGTCGATGAGACGGCTTTTGCAAAGCTCCTTCAGTTGCTGCGGTATGTCGATGGCGACTATCGAGAAGAAGAGACGTTCGTCCGCCTCCGGCGGGAACTCGGCGACGTGCGATGCCCCCTGTACTATCTGGCGATCCCGCCCAGCATGTTTCCTACGGTGATCGTCGGTCTGGGTAAATCCGGCTGCTCGCATGGCGCGCGGGTAATGGTCGAAAAACCGTTCGGACGTGATCTGTCGTCGGCCCAGGGACTCAACCGGACGTTGCATACCGCCTTCGACGAATCGTCGATCTTCCGGATCGACCATTACCTGGGCAAGGAGTCGATCCAGAACCTCCTCTACTTTCGGTTTGCCAATTCATTCCTCGAGCCGATTTGGAACCGTACCTATGTGGACAGTGTGCAGATCACGATGGCGGAACAGTTCGGCGTATCCGGCCGCGGCAGTTTCTACGAAGAGACCGGCGCGATCCGTGACGTGGTCCAGAACCACCTCTTGCAGGTCGTGGCCAATCTGGCGATGGAACCACCTGTCAGCGGCGCAGGGGAAACGTTGCGAGACGAGCGGGTCAAGGTGTTTAAGCGTATGCGCCCGCTCACCGGGCAGACCTTGGTCCGCGGCCAATTCCGTGGCTATCGAGCCGAACCTGGAGTGGCGCCTGATTCGCTGGTTGAAACGTTCGCTTCCCTGCAAGTCCATCTCGATTCATGGCGCTGGGAGGGGGTGCCGTTCTTTATCCGAGCCGGCAAACAGCTGCCGGTCACCGCCACCGAAGTGTTCGTGACCTTGAAGCGTCCGCCTCAGAACGTGTTCGGCGAAACGTTCAAGGAACCTCGGAATTATATTCGCTTCCGCCTCGGACCCGATCGAGTGGCGGTGGCAATCGGCGCGCGCGCCAAGATTCCGGGAGATAAAATGCTCGGTGATGAAACCGAACTCTTCGTCTGCCGCCAGCAAGGGGACGAGATGCAGGCTTACGAACGGCTGATCGGCGATGCGATGGTCGGTGATCCATCGCTCTTCGCCCGCCAGGATGGTGTGGAGGCGAGCTGGCGCGTGGTTGAACCGGTCCTGAGGATGCCGACGCCGATTCATGAATACGAACCGGGAACCTGGGGGCCGAGCGAATCGCATACACAGATCGCGCCCTTCGGTGGATGGCAGAGCCCAAAAGAGCACGCATGATCGGAGAAATTGCACCTATGCGTTGAATCCGCGGGAGGATGATCGATGAGGGTTTTGGTCGTGGATGTCGGCGGGACAAGTGTGAAGATCCTGGCGTCCGGTCAGCGAACCGTGCGGAAGTTTCGTTCGGGGCTGGAGTTAACAGCGGAGCAGATGGTCACGGCGGTGGTGAACGCGGCCAAAGGCTGGAAGTATGACGCAGTTTCAATCGGGTACCCCGGTCCTATCAGTCGCGGCATGGTGCTGGCAGAACCGAAACATTTGGGAGCTGGTTGGGTAGGATTCGATTTCGAGAAGGCCTTCCGCTGTCCCGTTAAGTTGATCAACGATGCCGCCATGCAGGCCTTGGGCAGTTATGAGGGAGGCAGGATGCTCTTTCTCGGCTTAGGCACCGGACTGGGATCGGCGTTGATCACCGACTATGTGATCATGCCGATGGAACTCGCGCACCTGCCGTATAAGAAAGGGAAAACCTTTGAGGACTTTGTCGGGCGGCGCGGGATTGAGCGACTCGGTAAAAAGAAGTGGCGGCGCGCCGTTGACGATGTCGTGACACGTCTGAAGGCCGCGCTGGTCGCCGATTATGTCGTACTGGGCGGAGGCAATGCGAAGAAGCTGCGGCAGCTTCCGGGCGATGCTCGCCTCGGCGACAATGCCCATGCGTTCATCGGTGGGCAGCGTCTCTGGAAAGAGAGGAGCACGTGAAGATACGATCACACCGACCACGAAGGCCGAGGCAAACGAAGGCACGACGGATCGTCTTTTTGCTCGATGTCGATAATACACTACTCGACAATGATCGAGTGGCCGCCGATCTTCGCCGGTATCTCGAACATGAAATCGGGCGCGACAGCGAGCGACACTATTGGGCGATCTTCGAGCGGCTGCGTGCTGAGCTCGGTTACGCCGACTACCTCGGCGCCCTGCAACGGTATCGAATCGACCACCCTCACGATCATAATCTGTTCTCTATTTCGTCATACTTGGTGAATTACCCCTTTGCGAACCGGCTGTACCCCAATTCACTGGATGTCGTGGAACGGTGCAATGAATGGGGAACCGCCGTGATCCTGTCCGACGGCGATGTGGTGTTCCAGCCGCGCAAGGTCGAGCGGTCGGGACTGTTCGACGCGGTCGGGGGCAGGATCTTGATTTATATCCACAAGGAGCATGAGCTGGACGAAGTCGAGCAGCGTTTTCCCGCGGACCATTATGTGCTGGTGGACGACAAGCTGCGCATCTTGACGGCCGTGAAACACGTCTGGGGACCACGAGTGACGACCGTATTTCCTCGCCAGGGTCATTATGCGACCGATCCCAGCATCCTGGAAGCATTCCCGGCGGCCGATATTACGTTGGATCGCATCGGCGATCTGCTCGCATACGATCTACGCGAGCTGATCTGCGCCGGACGGAATCATACGGACAAGGCGGAGAAGAACATGGCGCGCGGGAGAAGCAGGCTGCCCCCCAGAGCCAAGCTCGTGGAGACTCGATGAAGAAGGCTCGACACCGGAACACGTTTCGATGAAGTAGGCGAGCGATTCAGTGAGGACACCAGCACATCGGTACGACCTAAAATCTGCCTGGCATTGCCGAAGTCTGGCGACGTAAGATCGTGGTTGCTTGACTTGACTGCTGCGGTACTGATGGAGAACCTAGGTCTCTCGAATTTTACCGGCGCAGTGCAAGATTCCGGCGAAGGACGTTGGACCGTCATGGTGGCCATTGAAGAGGGAGTACGAGCGGATGTCCTCTCCGCTGTCGCTCTACACGAGATTCCGCTCGCGCCAAGACCATTCGTTTGCCGAGAAGGCGCTCGCCGCTATGCACGACCAAGTCGGCGGCCACGTCAAACGACCACCCAGTGGTTAGCCTGCATGATTTATGATTGGTAAATGATAGCGCTTGTGCCGAACACCGAACCATCGAGAGGATTGGCGGATTATTCAAGCAATCGAGACAGCCCCTTCTCGTTCAGAATGGTAATGGCACGACCATCGAGCCGAACCAGACCGTCGTCACGGAATTGTCCCAGGGTACTACTCACCGTTTCGCGACTGCAGCCGATCAAGTTCGCCATCTCCTGGTGGGTCAACTTGGCCTTCAGGCGTATACCGGTGGCCTCTTTCACGCCGTCGCTCTTGCTGAGTTCGACAAGGAGATGAGCCAAACGCGCCGGCACGTCACGAAAGACGAGATCTTCGACGCGGCTCTGGATTTTTCGCAGTCGCAGGCCGATGAGCTTGGTAAGCTTCACAGTCACGTTCGGATGCATCGCTAAATACTGATCGAAGTCTTTTCGAGGGATCACACAGATCAGTGTGTCATCGAGCGTCTCCGCGGATGTCGAGCGAGGAGCGTCTTCCAACACCTCCAGCTCACCGAACACTTCGCCCGGCTCCAGGATTTCAAACGTGACCTCTTTCCCGCTGGGCGCACTATTGGCAATTTTGACACGCCCTTTTTTCAGAAGATATACGTTGCTGCTTGGATCACCAGGAAGGTAGAGAGGCTGGCGCTTTTTGACTTCTTCCATACGTGTAATCTTCTCCATCTCCTGCATCTCAGACGGAGAGATCCCGTCGAACAAGCGAATATGCTTGAGATACCACAGCTTATTCATGGAGGAAGAAAGCTGTTCCATCACATCTCCTGTCGGTTCAGAACGACAATCTAGAGATTTCTCCCTTATAAGACAATAGATCATCTGATGGGAGATTCTTGCGGTCGGACGGTCTTTCCCAAGCCGGTGCTGTCATCCGACTGACATATCCGTGAAATAACTCCAAAATCACGGTGTGTTATGGGTTTTTTCTCCTGGCTGTCTTCTATCTATCACACTGTGAACTAGCTCACAGAACTTCAACGGTGAGTGGGTTATCGTGACATCACGTTGAGAGAAGATGATTCCGGAACACCTGCGCCGCGACCGAATCTCTACCTGGTTTCACCCAGCCACACAAAGGGAGCCCAACCGATGGAAACACAGTGCGCGGACGGACATCAGCCTCAGAAGGAGACACACGATCCGATCCCCCCACCGCACCAGGATACGCCATCCTCCACGTCCACGAAGGCGCATCTGTCGGGCAAGGTGATCCTCGCGCTGGTAATCGGGCTGGCGATCGGTGCCTTCTTTTATTTCGATCTTGGGCGGTTCTTATCGTTGGACGCCCTCAAGGACAATCGCGATCATCTCCTGGCATTTACGGACGCCAACTATGTCGCGGCGGTTGGTGTCTTCATTGCCGCTTATGCGATCGTCACCGGCTTGTCCTTGCCGGGTGCGGTCATTCTCACGCTCGCCGGAGGTTTCACGTTCGGTGCCGTCCTGGGAACAATATTCGTGAATCTTGGGGCAACGACCGGCGCAACCCTCGCGTTTTTCACCGCACGGTATGTGTTGCGGGATACCGTGGAGCAAAAGTTTGGGACATCGCTGAGACCGTTCCAAGAAGGCTTCGCCAAGAACGCCTTCAGTTACCTGCTGACGTTGCGGCTGATTCCGCTCTTTCCGTTCTTCTTGGTCAATCTGGCCTCCAGCCTGACCCGCGTGCGCGCGGGAACGTACATCGGAGCCACGGCCCTCGGTATCATTCCTGGGTCGTTCGTGTATGCCTATGCGGGACGCCAACTCGGCACCATCAACTCCCTCAAAGAAATCGCATCGCCGAATGTCATCGGGGCCTTTGTCCTTTTAGGACTGCTCGCGCTCATCCCGGTTGTCTACAAACGGTTTGCGGCCAAACCAGCATCATGAATGCGTCTTCGAGTAGCGATTGACAAGAAAGGAGGCTACGCAATAATGAAGCCTTTACCAGGGATCGTCGAGATGAGTGCGCACGAGCAGTCGTTGGTTCTTCCCAATGACGAGTACAACCAGCAACTCATCGCCAATGTGCATCCTCCCGATTGGGTCAACCCGGAGCCGAGCGGTCGCTACAACATCGTGGTCATCGGAGCCGGCACGGCGGGACTGATCACGGCGGTTGTGGCCGCAAGCCTGGGTGCCAAAGTGGCCCTGATTGAAAAGCATTTGATGGGTGGAGACTGTCTCAATGTCGGCTGTGTTCCCTCGAAAGGCGTGATCCGAGCGGCCAGGGCCTGGGCCGATCTCCGACGCGCCAAGGAGTTCGGGCTCGAGATTCCCGCCGGCGTGACGTACGATTTCGGCGCCGTCATGGCGCGCATGAGGAAGTTACGTGCGCGGATTAGTCATAACGATTCCGCGCATCGATATACCAAATTGGGCGTGGACATCTACATCGGCAACGGCCATTTCGTCGGAAACGATCGTATCCACGTCGCGGGACCATCTGGTGATCGAACCTTGACCTTTGCGAAAGCGGCGATCTGCACAGGCGCACGAGCCTCGGCTCCTCCAACGCCCGGGTTGCAGGAAGCCGGATACCTCACGAACGAAACGGTCTTTTCGTTGACGGAGTTGCCACAGCGCATCGGAGTGATCGGAGCCGGTCCCATCGGATGCGAGTTTGCTCAATCATTCGCCCGCTTTGGAAGTCAGGTCTATTTAGTCGAGGCTGCACATGGCATCATGCCGAACGAGGACCGCGATGCGGCGGAGATCATCGAGCAACAGATAGCGCGCGATGGGGTGAAGCTGTTGTGCTGTGGGAAACACCTGCAAGTCGAGAAGACCGAAGGTGGCAAGCGCCTGACGGTCGGGTCGCACGGCAGTCAGTACGATGTGACGGTGGATGAACTCCTCGTCGCAGTCGGGCGAACCCCGAATGTGGAGGGAATCGGATTGGAGACGGCGGGAGTCGCCTATGACAAGAACGGAATCACGGTGAACGGCAGACTGCAAACAACCAATCCAAGAATCTTTGCGGCGGGCGATGTGTGTTCGCGGTACAAATTTACGCACGCCGCCGATGCCATGGCACAGATCGTCATTCAGAATGCGTTATTCCCACATCCCTTCGGTTTGGGCTATGCGAATGTCGATTCATTGATCATGCCCTGGTGCACATTCACTGAGCCGGAAGTGGCCCATGTCGGGATGTACGAGCAAGAGGCACAAGGGAAGGGCTTTGAGGTGGAAACCTATACGTACAAGCTGGACGAGGTGGATAGGGCGATCCTGGACGGAGAAGACGAAGGCTTTGCCCGAGTTCACATCGCAAAGGGGACCGACACCATCCTCGGTGCGACGATCGTGGCACATCATGCCGGCGAGATGATCGGCGAATTTGCCGTCGCCATGAAGGCGGGAGCCGGGGCGAAGACAATCGCCGCCACCATCCATCCCTATCCCACTCAAGCTGAAGTGAACAAAAAGGTGGTAAATCTCTGGCGCAAGGCGCATTTCACGCAGAGCACCAAAGATCTCTTACTCAAATTGTTTGCCTGGATGCGGCGATAGCGCGGCGCATCATGAACAACAATGTTTCACGTGTTCACTTGAAAAGGATCCAACCTATGACGCCGTCTCATTCTTCCATGATCGTTGGTCTCGCATCGTGCCTGTTGATCGGAGTTGTCCTTGGTGATCCGGCCCGGCTCCAAGCCGGATCTCCTCCCACCATCGATGTCGGCGCCTTTTCGACCGCTGCGCCGGGTGGACCCTGGCCGGACGGCTGGAAACCGCTGACGTTCCCCAAAATTCCTCAACATACGACGTACCAGCTCGTGAAAGACGGTGATCGCGTGGTCGTCAAGGCCGCCAGTCAGGCCTCCTCGTCTGGATATACAAAAGAAATCCTGATCGATCCGAAGGAGTATCCCGTCATCCAATGGCAGTGGAAAGTCTCGAACATCTTAAAGGCCGGTAATGTGGCAAAGAAAGACGGAGATGATTACCCTGCCCGCATCTACGTCACCTTCCAATACGACAGTGCGAAAGTTGGCCTCTTCGGCAAGGCGAAGTACGAAGCGGCCAAACTCATCTACGGACGCTATCCGCCGCTCGGCGCTCTCAACTACATCTGGGAGAGTCGGGCCCCGGTGGGAACGGCGGTGCCCAACCCCTACACTGAACAGGTCCACATGATTGTCGTGGAAAGCGGACCAGCCAAGCTGAACACCTGGATGACAGAAGAGCGCAACGTCTATGAAGACTATACGCGCGCATTTGGGGAGGAGCCGCCCATGATGTCCGGGATCGCCATCATGACGGATACCGACAACACCGGTGAATCGGCAGAGGCCTACTACGGAGATATCGTGCTCAAGAAGAGATCGGAGTGATCTTAGGAGATCACGGCCTGCAACACTCGTCCATCATCGAATCGGCACGTCCGGTCGTGAGTCGGAAATGAACCCATATGGTCCCTTCAGCCTTGACAGAGAAGGGGGAAGGGAGCCCACTAGTGGCATCATCCATCGTCACAATGAAATCCCACTGACAGCCGGGCACTCATTCATAGGCAAGCCGTCTTGATGGAGCATCCTCCCCGGCAGCGGTTTGTGGGGGCGTTTCTTACGATGCACTCCGCGCTGCGGCGCACGGGCGATCTGGCCCTCCGCTTGGAGCCGCTTCTTTGTCCACGTATACGAGCGCATCCCACCATGCTTGTGGTGCCACCGCTCATGAAAATGTTCGACGGTCCAGCCTGTGTAGCGGCTTTCATACAATGTCCCTATCTGCAGGACCTTGTCGACTGGGACCGCCCGGGCCGTAGCCCGGCCAATCCGTCGATCCTCCAGCCCCTCAACGCCCTCCGCTTCATAACGGGTGCTCCACCGGTGAAATATGCACTCCGTGATGCCCCGCATTTCCACCACCTCGGCCATCGTGAATTCCCGCCGTTGTCGCCAGGCATACAGTTCCTCAAATCGCACCGGCCGCACCTCCTGGAGTACTGTCGCCTGTCTCATGGTGACCCTCCTGTGGGACCACTCTAGACCGGACAGATCACGTGCTGCAAAAGCGGACAGATGATGTGCTAGCTACAAATACCCGGTTGTCCCTAGCGGAAAAATAGATGTCATGGCACAATGACTGCGTATTTGTCCTGAAATCAGGATACGAGCTAGAAAGAGGTATTGAACAATTGAATAGCTGCAATTCCCTCTTCTCCATAGGTCGTTGGATACCATTCGCAATCTGCATGTTTCTCTCTTCTTGGTTGACTGCTGGTCATATCTTCGCCGCACCATCAGGATCCGGCTCAGGCGTTCCGGTCCGACTCCACGGCGAGACCCTGTTCATCAGTCAGACTGAACTAGCCAACGTTGATGCAGCCGCCCGGACGGCAGCCATTGAAAAACGCCTCGCTCGACTGACCTGGGCGACGCCTTACGTCATCGACAGCCTCATAGTTGAAGACCATGAACAGCCAGCCCATGGATTGACCTCTGAAGAAGTCCTTTTCGTCGTAACCGACAACGAGCTCAAAACCACCGGAAAACCGAGACACGTCCTAGCTAAGGAACAGACGGAAACGATACGAGAAGCCCCGCAGGAATCTACTGCCGCCCAACCAGCTCGTGCTGGTGGATCGCCACTCTCTACGGGCCTACGCGATCTGCTGTGGGCCGGTGTCGCAACGGCATTGTTGGTCTTCTTTGCCGTGGCCTCTTATGTCTTCTTTCCTCGACTCTACGAGGCCCTCGACGTGTGGAGCGAGACACAACTACGTGCCGTTTCACTTCTCGGCTTGGAGCTGATCGCAGCGGACCACTTCAGCAGTGTCCTTGTGTTCTGCAGCAGAGTCCTCCGGGGTGTCCTCTCCGGGCTTGCCTTGTATTGGTACTTTCACTTCATCTTGAACCTCTTCCCTCAAACACAGGCATTCGAGGAGAGGTTTCTGCAGGCCCTGATTGTTCCGCTGGAACAAATTCAGGGCTTGCTAGGCAATTGGGGTGACTTAGTCATTGGACTTCTTCTGGCGCTGGTCGCCACAGGCTTGTTCGTCGGATTTCTAAAAACATTCCGTCAGTTGTTTCCCCGCATGCTGGACAAGGTTTCCGCCTGGGGCTTGACGACGAAGTACTCCTTAAAGATCCAGCGCGTGGAACTACTGACCGGCGCACAAATCTCGGATGGCCTGCTGGGACTGTTACGGGCCTTTCGATTGGTAACATACGTCTCGCTCACCTATCTCTACGTCACATCAGTTCTTGGGTTTTTCCCCTCTACCCGAAAACTCTCCGTTGAACTGTTGAACTATATGATCGAACCGATCAGGGTAATCGGTCACGAGTTCATCACTTCGGTTCCGGATATCATCGCCATCGCGATGATCATCGTCGTCACCAACTATGTCATCAAGCTCATCCACATGTTCTTCAACGGAATTGAGCGAGGCGCGATCACGTTTCAGGGCTTTCATCGGGAATGGGCGACTCCCACCTATAAAATCGTCCGATTCTTCGTCCTGGTCTTCGCCGCAGTCGCGATCTTTCCATACATACCAGGGTCGCACTCTGAGGCATTCAGAGGCATCTCGGTGTTTCTTGGGGTCCTCGTATCCTTGGGTGCTGCGGGATCATTCAGCAATGTCGTCGCCGGAGTCGTCCTAACCTACATGCGACCGTTCAGCGTCGGAGATCGAGTGAAAGTTGCCGATACCATTGGAGATATCACCGAAAAAACTCTCTTGGTCACGCGTATTAGAACCATCAAGAACGTCGACGTCACGATTCCCAATGCTCTAGTCCTCAGTTCTCACATCATCAACTTCAGTTCCGCGTCGATGAAGCCGCCCCCCCTTATTCTTCATACGAGCCTGACCATCGGCTACGACGCCCCATGGCAGAAAGTCCATGAGCTGCTCATCAGGGCTGCCAAACAGACGACACATATTCTGGAGACACCTGAACCCTTTGTCTTACAGATCAGCCTGGATGATTTCTATGTGCGGTATGAAATCAACGCGTATACCGGCGCTCCAAACAAGATGGCCACCATTTATTCGGAACTCCACCAACATATCCAGGACCAGTTCAACGAAGCGGGCCTGGAGATCATGTCCCCCCATTACACCCAAGTTCGTGACGGCAACAAGACAACGATTCCCGATCAGTATCTGCCCAAAACCTATCAAGCTCCGGCGTTTAGGATTGGGCCGCTGGGTTCCCTCTTCGGCGGGTCAACTGATCCCGGAAACCCCAAAGCAGAGTCCAGGCCATGACGGCGTCCCTGCAGCGGCTGGTCGAGAGTTGGCTGTTCGATCACACGGTGGGCCGGTTGGGTCGCCATTTCGTTCGGAAATTTCTACAACACCGGCGAGTCGGCAGAAACCTACTACGGAGATATCGTGCTCAAATGCAGGGCCGACTGAGTTGAAAGCTCGAATCGATGATGTCTGTTTATCCCGGAAACGAGAGCCGGCAGGATTGCGTCGAGCGAGGATGACATTCATGGCGTGCGACCGCTGCCACCGATATTTCTGTAGTGGACATGGCACCTCGAAATTAGATCAATACGAAATGTGCATTGAGGGCGGCGAGGAGACAAAGTAGGGAATGATGAATGAATCGAATCCTGTCACTATTTGTGACAAAAGACAGCCCCTTCAAAACGACGCCCGCGCTCAGTCCGCCTATATCCCCCTTCGGTTCGTCATCATTCGGTTTGTAACTCCACGTTAATGAGCCTTATTTCCGTGAGATCCGCAAGCCACGGACACCAACGTGTGCCGGCACGCCACAAGGCTGAGTCCAGTTGGTCGTAGACCGTCCCCGGGTGCTCGTAGTGGATTCCGTACGCGTGAGACGCCGCACGTCGACACGGGAACACGAACGACTTGGTCGACTCGTCGGCCGCCACCTCCAATCGTGTCACGGTCAGGTTAAGAGTGAGCCGGATCTTGAACCAACAATGCGCACGATGGTCGTCGACCTGCATCGAGGGTTGATAGCACTGCAACACATCACAGACGTCAACCACGACCAACGACGTGTTTCCCCAAAAGACCTCGGCTCGCTTGTCGAGCGCCAAGGCCTTAGCCAGGGACAAGGCGTGTGAGACTTGAATCGGGTTCAGGAGGTCGAAAGCCGACTCGTAAATGACAATGTTGAGATGGATTTTGGATTCGCGTAGAACTCTGCGCTTGGCTAACTCAAGATTCCAGTAAAAGTCCACGGCTTGAGACTGGCGGAAACGAAAGGTATGTAGATTCATATTCCGTACCCATCATTACAGTTAGCCGGATGTGGCATCCTTTGGCAAAATACTCGGCGCAGTTAATCTATGCCAACTTCTCCCTCTTCTACAGCTATTTCCCTTCGCATGTCACACCTGCCCGTGGAGGGGATATCCTTGCGCAGGGCTTCTCAAGGGGCCTAACCGATGCTTGTGAAAACCCGCGCAGAGAAGGAGCGTCCTAACCACTTTCCTTCCAAATCGACGTCATCGCCTCAGCAACGTAGTGGCGCTCACAAGGTTGACTGCCCGCTGATTGAGAGACGAATTCACGATGGGACTGTCGGGCCGTCATCCCCTTTGGCCTAGCGTTTGGCTATTGCCTGTATCCTGCCTGGAGTTACTCGTACCAGGCGTGATCGGAGTCACCGCCTGCTACGTGACGAGCACAGCGGACTGGTCTAGGCTGTCTATCTTCACCCTCTCTTCCATCTGCAACGAGACGAAGTGTTTTCGGCACTGCACCAGGTCGCCTGACTCGTGAAGACATTTGGAGTAACCTGCTTCAAGCAGCGACCTTTGATGCGGAAGTTTCTACGCACTTCACAATGAGAAATCTGCTGATCAGCGAATCGGCACATCCGGTCGCGGATCTGAGACGAATCCATCACGATTGGGCATCATGATGGTTGGAAGGGTCCGAGCGTCCATGACCGCATCTCGGGGGATGATGCCGTTTTGATGCAGCAACCAGGCGACGAGGCTATAGACTTCGTCCGACGTGAGCGATTGCGGCGCGGTAAAAGGCATCGCGCGAAAGATGTAGTCGTACAACGTCGTGGCATAGGGCCAGTAGCTGCCGATGGTTTTGACCGGCTGCGATGTTGCCAGCGACCCATGACCGCCGACAAGCCGGTCTTTCGGCCCTTCGGTGCCGCTTGGTCCATGACAGAACGCGCACTTGTTCGCAAAGATGACCGCCCCCTGCTGGACGGTACCTCGGCCAGACGGGAGCCCCGCCCCGTTCGGGGTAACATCGATATTCCAGGCGTTGATCTCGGTCTCAGTAGCCAAACGACCAAGCCCATATAAACCATTCTCCTCCGCTCCCACAGGCCCTGCGAGCAGGAGTACACCGCAACCAAAGAGGACACGAGCGACGGCGCTATACCTGAACATTGCGCACCTGCCCTGCTTGATCCACTTTCCACGTCTGAATCGCATTATAGTGGTACGACGAATTGACGCCTCGCGCGGCCACAAGCGCGGCCCTCGTTGGTTGAACGTAGTCGGTCTCATCGGTGCAGCGGCTCTGGAGCAACACCTCCTCCCCGTTCCAACGCCAGCCAAATCGAAAACGCGTGTGACAGTGCGGAAGCACAGGTTCTTGCAGTTGCGCCGGATGCCAGATCCGTCCTCCGTCCGTGCTGATATCCACCGCTCGTACTGCCCCTCGTCCGCTCCAGGCCAGTCCACGAATCTCGACAAAGCCCGGCTCGATCCGTTGGCCGCCTGACGGGCTGGTGATCACCGATTTGGCCTCCATGACGAACGTAAACTGTCGGGCGGTGCCATCCGGCATCAGGTCGGTATAGCGGGAGGTTTCTTCATGCGTCATAAAAGGTGCGGTACCGAGCTTCATCCGCCTGAGCCACTTGATGCAGGTGTTCCCTTCCCAGCCGGGAATTACGAGCCGGAGGGGATAACCCTGCTCCGGCCTGAGCGCCTCGCCGTTCTGGGCATAACAGAGCAGCGCGTTCTTCAACACCTCTGCCAGCGGCAGGCTCCGTGTCATCGCGGCGGCATCGCTCCCTTCGGCCAACACCCAGAGCGCCTCCGGCTTGACGCCGGATTCGGACAACACCGTTGCGAGCGGCACGCCGGTCCATTCACTCGTGCTCATTAATCCGTGCGTGTCTTGCACCGTCTTGCCGGCCGGACCTTTCCACTCGTGTCCCGAGTTCCCCGAACATTCGATGAACAGCGTCCGCGTGACGGAGGGAAATCGGACGAGATCGTTCATCGAAAACATGAGCGGCCGGCCGACCATTCCATGGATCAAGAGTCGGTGCCGGTCGGGATTGATCAACGGCACCCCGTTATGGTGGCGCTCGAAATGCAGTGCGGACGGCGTGATGATGCCGTGCAAGGATTGATGCGGCGTCAGTGAATGGGTCGCCAGGGTGAGACGCTCAATCGTTTCTCCTTGAGCGCGCACTCCGTAGGGACTGGGGCTGCGGCCCGGCACATGGGTAGGGCGAGCACTCTCCCCTTCTTCGGCTGGAAGCCAGGCGGGAGCGAGCAAGCCGGCGGCGGTAGCCCCCACGAGAGAAGCGGCACCCGTGAGCCAGGTCCGCCGATCGATCCGTGGCTCCTGCCCCATATTCCCATTCTCCGTTGGTGATCTGGGCATGTCTTCGTCAAAAAGATTCATGTCCTTCCTACCTCACATTCATTCGTAGGTCCGACCAGTATGGCGGATTTGGCTCCGTTGACGCAATCACGCGGACGGTCAATTCAAACAGCTGGAGTAAGTCCTCCACCCTAAAACCAATCACCTGTATATCGAAGCAACACGAGCAAACAGGAACGTCGACAAATCGGTGTTCTGTGTCACAAGTGCGTCTCCATGGACACTCCGACGAGCGCATTCATCTCCATGAGTGAAGCGATGAATCGTCCGAAATCGAATTGCTGGTCCACCTCCATGGCCATTCGTTCGACTTCATCGACCTGTTTTCCGTCGGCCATGGCGGTGAGTAGTCGGTAGTCGAGAGCCGCGAGCTCCGCCATGCGTATCCGCCCTTCCACTCTGGTGAGCAGGAGATACGCTTCCTCCTCCGGCAACGGCCTGCCGATCTCGGCGACTGCGATGCCATCGACCTGCAATGCCTGCCACACAACATGGACGGAGGAGGAGAACCGCAACAGTCGGGCTGTCGGTTGGAGATGGACCCTCACACATGCCGGATCGACTCCGGCCAGGCCCTCGAACCAACCGAGATTCAAGGCCGGTCTCTCGGCAACCTGGGAAACTTCATGACAGGCCCATTCCAATCGTGCCAACTCCACCAGCACACGAGGTGCCTCCAGAGTAAACAGAAAGAATGAGAAGTGCCGGCCGTAGAGAAAGAGATCGCCGCTCTTTGAGGGATACCGCTTCATATATCCTCGTGCAAAAGTGCTGAAATAGCGTCCACCGATCAACCGCCGAAGCATCGGATAGGTCACCGTCAAGGCCTGCACATAGTTGTTTCGAATCAATCGGCGATAGAGGGCCAAGCCTCTTGATGAGATCCCTGTGGCGATCGACGGGACGACTCTCTCACCCGGTCCTCCAACCATGGCCGCTGCAAATGACCGCTGCAGCTCATGCAACGGTGTCATGACACGCTCCGAGAAGGGCATTGGCCTGTGTGGCTTGCTCGACCAGCTCGGCCAACGGTGGCAGATTCGTATCCCATTCAATCAACGTCGGACGCGGTCCGAGATGGTACAGGGCCCATTGATATAGGCTCCAGACTTCCGGATACACAGCCTGGCCGTGCGTATCGACCAGCCATCTTCCGACACGATCAAAGCCCGCCAGATGGATCTCCTGAACCGCATCGGGTGGAATAGCCTCGAGAAACTTCACGGGGTCCAGGTGGCAATTCACGGCATTGACGTAGAGATTATTGAGATCCAGCAGAATCCCGCAGCCGGTTCGCCGGACGACTGCGGCCATGAACTCCCCTTCCGGGATTGTCGAATCCGGCCATGTCAGGTACCGAGTCACATTTTCGATGAGCAGAGGCCTCTCCAGATCCGTTTGGATCACATCGATCTTGTCGCACACAAGGTCCAAGCTTTCTTCCGTATAGGGGAGGGGCAACAGATCGTTGAGAAAACGGCCATCAACAGAACTCCAGGACAGATGTTCCGATATGAAAGTCGGTTGGAATCGATCGCATAACACCTTCAGCTTACGGAGATGTGTGGGATCGATCGGATCAGTAGAACCGAGGGAGAGTCCGACTCCATGGAAACTCAATGGATAGCCGGTCCTGATCCGCTCTAGGATGCGAAGCGCCGTGCCCCCTTCGCCGAAATAGTTTTCCGGATGGGTTTCCATCCAGGCCACCGGAGGCGGCGCTTCCACGATCTCGCGAAAATGATGTGATCGAAGCCCGATCCCGGCTCGCGCCGGGATCGGAGTGGGACAGTGAAGAGCCATACTTCACCTACATCTTTTTCTGCATCTCCATCATTTTCTTCACGTCTTCCTTAGACAGTACAGTGCCATGGGCGATCTTCTCGCACAATCCTTTCGGCATGTACACATAGGAATCGGCCTCATTATCGACTTTGGACAGGCCGCCGCACGAATGGAGTTTACTGGCGCAATCATTCATTCCGGCCTTGGCCACACCAGCACAGGGCTCCCACCCGGCTGGAATTTCCGGCGCCTTTGAACTCGCCGCGTGCACGGTCTGCGCTCCTGCCAAGCTCAATGCGACAAGCAACGCGGAATGGACCATGGCGTTCTTTTTCATTTTCGTGTTCATAGGATTCTCCTCTTCATGGTGATTTGTTGAAACAGCTCTCTTGTTGACCTCCTGAACTTGCCGTCCGTCCAATCCGGACGCCACCACATCCTCAACGAGGATCCTCCTTTCTACCATGCGAGAACATCATATTCCCGACCGAATGTGTTTGTGGGCACAGTGGTGGACTCACATCCTACTGATCGAGTCGACACCCCGCTGTGAGGCAGCTTACAGTTCGGAAAAAGAGTCGAGCAAGTGGTCCTTTTGATTCGAGCTGTTCCGCCTACCCGAATCCATTCAGCGTTTCACGCCTCTGACTCTCCAAAAGAAGAGTATGATCGCATTGTGAGCGGAGTGTGATCGAGAGGAGGGAACGCCGATGGAGTCCGTCGATCTCCTTCGGATTGGATCGTACATGTCCGTCCTTGGGGCAATGGCGACGTGGGAACTGGTGGCACCCCGGCGGAAGCTGACGGCATCAACGCTCTGTCGTTGGGGCGACAATCTGACGATCGTGGCGTTGAACACAGTTCTCGCTCGGCTGCTTTTTATGGGCGGCGGCGTGACAACGGCGGCCACGGCACGGGACCGTGGCTGAGGACTCTTGAATTGGATCGAAGGGCCGGTCTGGATCGAGCTCGTCCTGGCGATTCTCACACTTGATTTCATCATCTATTGGCAGCATCAAGTCTTCCATCACGTGCCCATTCTCTGGCGATTCCACATGATGCATCATTCCGATCTGGACCTGGATGTGTCCAGCGAGGTGCGCTTTCACCCGGTCGAGATCATCCTCTCGACAGGAGTGAAGGCTCTATCAGTACTCATCCTGGGCGTGGCTCCGCAGGCGGTCGTGATTTTCGAGATTGTCCTCAACAGTACGATTCTCTTCAACCACGGCAATGTTCGGATACCTTCCGCCATCGATCGGGTGCTCCGGTAGGTCATCGTCACACCGGACATGCATCGGATTCACCATTCGACGGATGTGCGGGAAACCAACGGCACCTACGGATTCAACGTGCCCTGGTGGGATCGCCTATTCGGCACCTATTGCCCCGAACCGGCCTTGGGGCAGACCGGCATGAAGATCGGCCTTGAGCACCTCGGTCCGCCGGTCTGCCTGAACCTCTTCATGATGCTCCGCTTCCCCTTCATGACGCAGCTGGGACGGTGCACAAGCCGCACACAATCGTGAACGCGGTTCAGACCCCCTTCAAGGCGTGTGTGCCGTGTGTAATGGCGGCACCCGCGCGCAATGCTGCAGCGACCATCACGACTTCGGAGATTTCTTGCTCAGAAGCACCCACTTCTCGTGCTTTGTTCGAGTGAATATCAATGCAGTACGGACATTGAGTCGTCAGCGCGACGGCAATGGCCATCAGTTCCTTATACTTGTGTGGAATCACGCCGCCGGACAACGCGGCCTTGTCGAAAGCTGCAAAGGCTTTCATGGCTTCGGGGGTATTGGTTTCTAGTTCCTTGAGCTTGCTCAAATTCTTCCTCTCATACATACGAACCTCCTTATCTTGGTCTATTGTTGAATCAGCGTTGCTATGCCTATAGATAAGTAACAGGTTTGCACCCTAAAAAGGAGCTTCTTTCCCGGCAGCTGATTAGTTCCGGCCCGCCATCACACCCCCATCGACATCCCAAATCGCACCGGTTACCCAACTGGCCTCGTCGCTGAGCAGAAATGTAATGGCTCGCGCCACGTCTTCAGGCGTCCCGATCCGGCCAATTGGATGAAACCCGTTGAAGGAAGACAATGTCTCCTCAACTTGACTGGGCTCGATGAACGCCTGGTAAATCGGAGTCTTCACCACGGCCGGTGACACGGCATTGACGCGAATATTCTGGTCGGCCAGCTCCATCGCCATGTGCTGCGTGAGCGCATGCAGGCCTGCCTTCGCCATCGAATAGGCAGCGGACGGCGTCGCTTTGACGGCTTGTCGCGCCCACATGGATCCGATATGCACGATCGAACCACCGCCGTTGGCGGCCATGTTCTTGGCGACGGCTTGGGAAATGAAGAAGAGGGCTCGGTTGAGGTCCAAATACGTATCGTAGTCTTGGTGCGTGTGTTCGAGGAACAGGGTGGGCTTGAAATACCCGGCGGCATTCACCAAATATTTGATATGGCGGTCGTGATGGCCAAT
>NIUT01000087.1 GCA_002254365.1 Nitrospira sp. UW-LDO-01 | reverse complement strand
AAGCGTTGCCACGGGGAGGCTCGCTGGAGACAGTCGAGTGGGCGCGACGTCACCGGGGTATTGTCTGGCGGTTAGGGAGCCATGCGGTGGGAGTCCCGCTGTTTAGCCTCATGACCGGCCTGTACGTCTGGCCTGGCTTTGTTGGCGGGGGGCTGTTGGCGGCCTGTGCCATTCTTGCCCTTACACCTTCACTGGGTGCGCGGTTCCGTGCTGCCTTGGCGACAGGTGGGTTGATATTGGCGTCGACGCTGTTGGTCCATCTATCTGGTGGATATATCGAGTCCCATTTTCATTTTTGTGTGATGATGGCGGTCATCGTCTTGTACCAAGATTGGGTGCCCTTTCTCTTAGCGCTCATCTCGATCGTAGTCGATCATGGGATCATTGGGACCCTCGCTCCGACCATGGTGTACAACCATGTCGGAGCTCAATATCATCCTTGGATCTGGGCCCTTATCCACGGCGGATTCATCTTAGCCGAGTGTGCGGCTCTCCTGGTCTATTGGCGAGTCAATGAAACGGCACAGGGAGACCTCTACAAAGAAAAAGAACGAGCAGAGGCTGCGAGCAAGGCGAAATCTCAGTTTCTGGCCAATATGAGTCATGAGATCAGGACTCCGATGAACGGAGTGCTGGGTATGGCGGAGTTGCTCTCACATACGCCACTTACGGAGAAACAACGGCGCTATGTGGACCAGATTCGTGGTTCAGGCGACGACTTACTGCACATCATCAATGACATCCTAGACTTTTCCAAGATTGAGGCAGGCAAGATCACGTTGGAGCGCAAGCCGTTTAGCCTGGCTGTGGTTGTAAACGAGATTGTGGAATCGTGTCGGGACCGGGCTCAAGCCAAAGGGCTCAGGCTCTCCTGCAGGACCGAAGAGGGGATTCAGCCCAATGTCGTGGGAGATGTCTATCGATTCCGCTAGGTTTTGGCTAATTTGATCGGCAATGCCATCAAATTCACCGATGCAGGCACGATATCCGTAACCCTGCAGGGCAGCCGCTGTGCGGCAGGATCGTTCCAGATAGCGGTCCAGGATAGCGGGGTTGGCATTTCACAGGAAGCTCACGCGGCTCTTTTTACAGAGTTCTCTCAAATCGATGGTTCTTCGACGAGGAAACACGGAGGCACGGGGTTAGGTCTGGCGATCTCCAAACGACTTGTCGAGCTGATGCAAGGATCGATCGGAGTGGAGTCGGCACCGGGAACCGGGTCGAGATTTTGGTTTACGGTGCAGTTTGCTGAGGAAGGAATGGACGGCTCGGTGATGGATCATGATTCGGGGTCAGAGGAAATCGCCGCGTAGAGCAAGCTGCAAAGGAGGCTATGAAATGGAAGTCCACACGCTTGGATTTGATCAGCAGAAGCGCTGGTCAGTCAGCCATCGACCAAAGATTGACTCGTCTCGAACGCTCGTGGTGCTGTTTGGATCGTCAAGCCTCCTCGATGCCGATGGTCCGATTGCTGAATTGCTCAGCGACTATCCGGGCTCGCTTGCCATCGGCTGTTCGACGGCAGGAGAAATTCTGGGAACACGAATTTGTGACGAGAGTGTAAGCGCGGCGGTCGTGCGATTTGATCGTACTGATATTCGGATGGCCAGTGCTCCTGTACGGTCGGCAGAACACTCGTTTGCTGCGGGACAGGATATTGCTCGACAGCTGAACGATGCACGACTCAGGGGCATCTTTGTCCTTTCCGATGGGCTTCAGGTGAACGGAAGTGAGCTGGTGCGAGGTCTCAACTCTCAGGTGTCTTCGTCGGTGGTCGTCACGGGAGGTTTGGCCGGGGATGGAGATCGGTTTTGTCGGACGTGGGTGTTACACAGCAGGCGTCCTCAGTCTGGTTTTGTCACGGCGGTCGGGTTCTATGGCGATCACATCCGAATCGGACATGGATCAAAAGGAGGCTGGGATCGATTCGGGCCGGAGCGCCGAGTCACCAAATCGAAAGGGAATGTGCTCTATGAGCTTGATGGCCGCCCTGCACTCGAACTCTACAAGGAATACCTTGGTGATCGAGCAGCTGGGCTACCCGCAACCGGCCTCTTGTTTCCGCTCGCACTGCGCGCTGACACGTCGGATCTCAAGAGTCTCGTCAGGACCATTTTGGCCGTGAATGAACGGGACCAGTCGCTCACGTTCGCGGGGGATATCCACGAAGGATCGCTGGCTCAGCTCATGAAGGCGAATTTCGACCGATTGGTGCAAGGAGCTTCGGAAGCCGCCACATCAACCAAACTCTCGGCCGACGGAGCTGCCTGCACACTTGCGCTCGCGATCAGTTGTATCGGTCGTCGGCTCGTGCTGGGTGGCAGAACGGAAGAGGAAATCGAGGCGACACTCGATGTATTGCCGAAAGGGACGCACCAGATCGGATTCTACTCCTACGGCGAGATTTCCCCCTATGCCACGGGAACGTGTGACCTGCATAACCAGACGATGACCTTGACGACGTTGAGCGAGGCTGCCTGATTGCCCATGCATCCCTTGCTGGCTCGACAACTGAAACGCCTGGATCTGGATGAGGCACATCCCCCATCTCCGGTGGTGTGGGATGAGCTGTTGAAGAAGATCAATCAGAGTTATATCGAAGCTGACCAAGGTCATGCGCTCCTGGAGCGGTCATTGGCTCTTTCCTCCGCCGAAATGCAGGAACTGTATGCTCAGCTCAAGCAAAGCAGCGAAACTCAACTCGAGCAGGAGCGGAACACACTCCAGACGGTACTCCAGTCACTGGGTGATGGACTCTGTGTCGTGGACGCGGAGTGGAAGATTCAGTTGGTCAATTCTCAAGCCGAGCTATTGTTTGGAGAAACCGGTTCCGCACTCATCGGGCGTTCTGTATATCGAATGATTTCACCTGGCCCAGAAGAATACCGATCCGAATGTCTCATTACCGACTCGACGTTTCCTTCACTCGCGTCCGGTGATCCCTATCGGACGGATGATGGAGTGTTGTTGGCCAGGAATGGTGACCTACTGCCCATTGCCCTGGTCGTGACGCCTCTGCTGTTGGCAGGAAAGGCAATCGGCGCGGTGTTGGTGCTCAGAGACGTCTCTCATCAGAAGCGGGTTGAGCGGGAACGTCAACAGACCGAGGGCGTGCTTCGGCGTATTAAGACCGGCTTGTCTGAATTGGCAGAAAGTCCCGAAATCTATAATGGGAACCTCGAGGAGGCCTTTCAAACAATCACGCGTGTGGCGGCGGTCTTTCTGTGTGTCGAACGAGTCAGCATTTGGTTTTTTACAGAGGATCGTTCCGCGATTCAATGTGCCAAGCTTTTTCAATTCACCACTCAAGAGTATTCGCAGGGCACCGTACTGACGGCGACGGCGTATCCACAATATTTCAGAGAGTTGGCGGCGGAACAACCCGTGGTGGCGGATGATGCGCAACATGATCCAAAGACGGCGGAGTTTACCGCGAGCTATTTAGCTCCCCTGGGAATTACCTCAATGCTTGATGTCCCAATCCGTTCCGGAGGTCGGATGGTGGGGGTGATCTGTCACGAGCACATTGGTCCCTTACGGTCTTGGACGTTGGAGGAGCAACATTTTGCCGTGTCGGTATCCAACACGCTCACATTGGCACTTGAGGCGGCTGATCGGAAAAAGGTTGAACAGGCCTTACGGACCAGCGAAGGGCGTCTGACGATGACGGTCCAGAGTACGAACATCGGGATTTGGGATTGGGATCTCAGTTCCAATGAGATGTATTTTTCACCTGAATGGAAGCGGCAGCTGGGATATGAGGATCATGAGTTCGCCAATTCGTTTCAGGAGTGGGAATGTCGAATCCACCCAGACGACCACGAACGCTCTCTTGGTGCGATTGAGGCCTATCTCAATGGGCGCGCGGGAGCACTCGAAAATGAGCATCGCCTTCGCCATAAAGACGGGTCCTATCGATGGATCCTTGCCCGCGGGACCATCATTAGGAATGAGGGAGTCCTCTCGTCTCGTATGGTCGGCATCCACATCGATGTGACCGACCGGAAAACCGCTGAGGAGGTGCTACGTCAAGCCAAAGACGCGGCGGAAGCAGCGAGTCGTGCGAAGAGCCAATTTCTTGCCAATATGAGCCACGAGATTCGGACACCGATGAATGGTGTGCTGGGCCTGGCGGAGTTGTTGCTTCGCTGTTCACTGAACGAGAAAGAGCGGCATCTGACCCAATCGATTCATCGATCTGGCTCCGTTCTCCTGGCAATCATCAATGATATTCTCGACTTCTCCAAAATCGAGGCGGGGAAATTACAATTGGAGGCCATCCCCTTTGAGGTTCGACGGACCATTGAGGAAGCCTTAGCAGTGTCCTCCCCTACGGCGGAACAGAAAGGACTGAGACTGTCCTGTCAGATCGACCCGCGCATTCCGTTTTCCCTGATCGGTGATCCGATAAGGCTGAGACAGATCCTCGTCAATCTAGTCAGCAATGCAGTCAAATTCACTGAACAGGGTGCCATCACCGTCAGCGCCGAGCTGGAGGAGACAAGAGAAGGGCGATATGGGTTGTCCGTCAGTGTGATCGATACAGGTATTGGGATTTCCCTTGAATCCCAGACAAACATCTTCGATGCCTTCTCTCAGGCAGATGGGTCGACGACGAGAAAGTATGGTGGGACAGGATTGGGCCTGGCAATCGTGAAGCAACTGGTGACCCTCATGGGTGGGACCATTGAGCTCCAGAGTCGCCCAAGAGAGGGGACCTGTTTTCGATTCACGGTCTACTGTAAGCCCGCTGATATGCCGAGTCAGAGGCCGATGGAATCGATCGCCGTGTCAGACAACCGTGGCGAAGCGGTCAGGGATCAGCGTCCTGTGAGAAGGCGAGACGTTCGTATTCTCCTCGTGGAGGACAATCCTGTGAATCGCGAAGTGGCGGGCGGCATGTTGGAAGTACTCAATTGTCGCATCGACACGGCGGAGAATGGGCGAGAAGCCGTCGATGCGATAGCCAAGACAGAGTATGCACTCGTCTTTATGGACTGTCAGATGCCGGAGATGGATGGATTGACGGCGACCAGACTGATCAGAGCTCGTGAAGCGGAACAGACCAAGCAGACCGGAGACTCTGCAGTCGCTCCTCCGCCACGACTGCCGATCGTGGCGTTGACGGCGCATGCGATGCAGGGTGACAGAGAGCAGTGTCTTGCCGCCGGCATGGACGACCACCTGAGCAAACCGTTTACCCTCGTGCAGCTTGAACACATGCTCTCTCGATGGCTTCCGAACCGGCTTAGGGGTGAGGTCAGTCAGCAGACGATTCCACCCGGTTCCATGGGGAAGGAGATCGTGGGTGACTTGCAGGAGGAACCGCGTTGCGTATCAGAGCCGGTAGCGCCACCCGCCGGATCGATCATTGATCAAACCGCGCTGGCGGGAATTCGTGCGCTTCAACGTTCCGGACAGCCTGATATTGTCGCACGTGTCGTGACATCGTACTTCGAAACATCGCCGGACATTGTCGACCGAATACGTTCAGCCGTACGGTCACAGAATGCCGCGGAACTGCGTGCTGCGGCGCATCGCCTTAAGTCGAGTAGCGCTCAGCTTGGAGCCATGGCGGTTTCCGCTGATTGTCGAGAATTGGAGCAAATGGGGGAGCGCCAAGATTTAACGCATGCCGATGAGGTGGCAGCCCGACTAGAGCAGCATTATGCGACGGCCTGTATTGCGCTTCGAGGCGAAGTGACCAAAGGAAGTATTGCGGCATGACCACCGAACGATGCCCGACCGTCTTGATTATCGACGATGATACCATCGCCCGCATGCTCGCGCGCGAGGCGCTTGAACAGTCCGGCTGGTTGGTGGAAGAGGCAGAGAACGGGCGTCTCGGAGTCGAGGCGTTTGTCCGTCATTATCCTGATCTGGTGCTTCTGGATATCATGATGCCGGAGATGGATGGGTTTGCCGTCTGCGCGGAGGTGAGGCGGTTACCCACAGGAACGCATACGCCGGTGCTCATGATGACCGGGCTGGAGGACTATCAATCGATTACCCAGGCTTATGATGCCGGAGCCACCGATTTTATCGTCAAACCGATCAATGGGCTCTTGCTCAGCCATCGGGTCCGCTACATGCTGAGGGCCGGCCACGCCATGCGCGAGTTGCGTGACAGCCAGGAGAAGCTGGTTCAGGCTCGTGACGCTGCGCTGGAAGGAGCGCGGCTGAAATCTGAGTTCTTGGCGACCATTAGCCATGAGATCCGGACACCGATGAACGGCATCATTGGGATGGATGACTTGCTGCTCGACACAGATCTGACATCGGAACAGCGAGACTGTGCGGAAACAATCAGGACATCTGCCAAGGCACTGTTGGAAATCGTCAACGACATTTTAGACTTCTCCAAGTTGGAGTCGGGACGTGTAACACTGAGCCAAGATGAGTTCGAGATCCACCGGATGCTGGAGGACTACCTGACGCCGCTTCGTGCGCGGGCAGAGGAGAAAAACATCCTGCTTCGCCATGAGATCGTGTCAACCGTTCCAGTCACGCTCTGGGGTGATCGGGTGCGCCTTGGTCAGCTGCTGTCTGTGCTACTCAACAATGCGCTCAAGTTCACGGAGCAGGGTGAGATCTCCCTACATGTAGGTCTCACCCCACAAGCGACGGCAGGCATGGAGCCCAAATTTTCAGATGAAGCAAGCTGGATACGATTCACTGTCACTGACACAGGAATTGGTATTGATAAGGCCGCTGCGGATCGTTTGTTCCAGCCTTTTGTCCAGGTAGATGGATCCTATCGAAGAAAATATGGAGGAATGGGACTGGGATTGGCCCTTGCAAAGCAGTTAGTGGAAGTGATGGGCGGAACCATCGAATTTGAGAGTGAGCTCGGGCGAGGAAGCCGGTTCTGGTTCGATCTCCCATTTTCCCAGGCAGACCAGAGCTCACCACAGGTTAGGGTGCAGCGAAATGCACTCATGTATGTGAAGGAAGCGGTCAGTCAGGCGATTATCAGAAGAACTTTAGAAAAGCTCGGCTACCAAGTCGTGAGCCTCGTGAATGTGGCGGATCTGTGTCAGATTGGCCCTGAGCGCGTACCGAGTGTATTGGTGGCGGAGTGCAGTCTATTGACCTCGGAGACTGAATGTCTTCAGGTGCAACGGCTGAAAGAACGGTTTCCTCAGCTACGAATTCTTGGACTGACCCATGATATGTCCTGTGGCGAAATCCCACCGGAGCTTCCATTTGTCGTCGAGGGCTATCTCAAAAAACCTCTTACCGTCGAAGCGATCAAGGCTGCGGCGGTAACCGAGGCCGCCTAGCGGTGCGTCCCCACACTCCTGGTAAGAATCAGACGGTCCTTCGGCCTGCGTATCGTATCTTGAGACAGCCGACGAAGGAGTGAGTTACTTCGCTGACCATAACTAAAGCCCTCCGATGAGGTGTTCCGCAGCGTACCGACTTGTTTCGAGCCGACGAGCCTGACTCTCATCTGCCCGCGAGGGAATCCCCGGCTCAGTGCTTCTTGTCCTTTTGCATAATCTTGTCTGTCCATGCAAGCAAGATGGCGGAAGCGAGGAACGTCATATGAATAAAGATCTTCCATTTCAAGTGCTCTGGGTTCTCATTAGCCACATCCACAAATCCCTTCAACAAATGAATACTGGAGATTCCGATCAAGGATGCCGCTAATTTGATCTTGATCGTGCCGGGATCGACGTGCGTCAGCCAATCAGGACGATCGGGATGGTGCTCTAGATCCAGTTTGCTCACAAACGTTGCGTATCCGCCGATCACGACCATGGTGAGCAGATTGGCAACCATGGTGACGTCAATCAAACCCAAGACGCCAAGCATGAAGGCCGTTTCATCCACCTTGTGGATATGAATCACCATTTCCCACAGTTCGACGAGAAACTTGTAGGCATAGAGCAATTCGGCCACGATCAGTCCGACATAGAGGGGCGCTTGAATCCATCGACTGGCAAAGACAATCGATTCGAACGTGGCTTCGACCTGATTGCTGGCGGAGTGTGTGGGCTTATGCGAACGGTGGGTTTCCCGGCTATCGGGTAAACCGGAGTCGGACATTACAAGGCTCCTTTCAGAAGAAATGATGACGTGTTGAATCGAGAGTCGTCCGTATCCTAGTCAGGCGAGGATGGCCTGTCAATTCGGAAGAGCAGTGGGGAGATCAGGTTGCCGAAGCGTTGTTGGCTGGCTTTGATAGTTGAGGAGCGGGGGCCGTATTGGTGATTTGCGGTAACTGCTTAATCAAACCCGCAGCTCGTGTGCATGCCAGTTTGATCTGTCCAGCGCAATATTGTGACGGATCTTCCGCCGACAGTCGTGCGAGGAGAATGTCGGTAAACCCATTGATGGATGTCAGGCAGTTGTTTAGGTCGTGTGCGACTTTCGTGAGGGGGAACGATGAGGTCGGGAGAGCTTCAGTCGAGGGCACAGGTTCCGTAACTGTCTGAGGGCGAGCGGCTCTGATCAAGGCGCTGGTGATAGACAGCCGGAGCGTCTCAGCTGAGGGGGGAATGATGGGCAACACTTCATGGGCTCCAGCACGGATGGCATCAGACAGCCTTGTGGGATCGCTCGTTTGGTGGAAGCCGATGATGGCACTGGACGTGGCTCTCGCTCGTACCCGTTCCACTGCTTCTCGTCCGGAATTGCCCGGCAGAGAGAGATCCATGAGAATCACTGGGACGTGATGGGCCTCTAGGTAGGTGAGACCATCCTCAAGAGAGAAAACGACATCCAGTGTCGCCGACGAATGGTAGGCAAGAACTATCAGCTCTCGGAATGTCCGGACAAGGTCCAGATCAGGCTCGATCAAAAGCGCCGCACTTGACGATGATAGCTCTGTGAGCATGTTCAATATGGCAATGGTCTACCGGGCACGATACTGGACGGCGTATCATACGAAGCCCGTGTTCTAGACAAGCAGAATGCTGAAAAAGTCCTCCAGCGGCGTTCTCGCATCACTCAGCGGGAAGCGTACGCCTCGCCCCTTCGCTCGCTGTGGCCTTGCTGGACGGCCTTTTTGAGCATTCTGAGGTGTAGAGTGCCACAGTTCCTTCTGGCATCTTGCAACGATGTGCGAAGCAGAAACCGCGTTTTTCATCAAACTGCTAGTGTGACTCTGTTCTTATCGGAATAAGGCACAGAGTTCTTTACCAGGGGCAGTTTCCCAAGAATCTGCCATCGGTAATTGTTTAGGTGCGGCCTAGCGGTAGACGAGGCTCAGACCCCTTGAAGCTTCCAGCGTAGAAGGCAGCGATCTGCGATCGGCGACCTATACTCAGTTTAGAGTAGATATTGGCGAGGTAGTTCTTGACTGTTTTTTCGCTGAGTCCTAAAAATTTGGCGATTTCTTTGTTGGTGAGGCCCCTGGCGACTAGAGGAAGAAGACGTTGCTCTTGGGGCGAAAGGAGGGGACGTTTGGACTGTCCTGGCTCGGTAGGGACATGCTTCACCCAATCCAATGTGTGTTGGGGCAAGCGAGAGTCCATCAGTCTCTTTCCGGCTGCAACCGATCGAATGGCGCGCACGAGTGCCTGAGAAGCGATGTCTTTCAGGAGATAGCCATGAGCGCCGGCCAGAATGGCTTCGAGTACCGTATGATCATCGGCGAAACTCGTGAGAAACAACACACGGGTTGTCGGGCATTGTGCAAGGATCTCACGGGCTGCATCCACACCGCTTCCGTCCGGTAATCGGATATCAAGCAAGATGAGGTCCGGTTTCAGGCGAACGCAAAGCTTTTTGGCGTCTGCCATTCGCTTTCCCTGCCCAATGACTTTTAGTCCAGGAATCAGGTTGAGCACGGCACAGAGACCAATTCGCACGACTTCGTGGTCATCGACGATCACGAGTCGAATCGCTGGAGACTTACTCATACAGCACATCCTTTTTCAATGGCACGTCGATCGTGATCGTGGTTCCACGTCTTGGCACGCTTTCGAGGGTAAAGGAGCCGGTCATGTGCTGTGCACGAGCCTCCATATTAGCAAGTCCACGGCCAGTGCGGCGTTTGCGTGAAGGAGAGAAGCCGATGCCATTGTCTCCGATGACTAACCGGATCGAGTTGTAAGCGAGGCTCAGATGCAGCCAGCGACGGGAGGCACGAGCATGGCGCAAGCTGTTGCTTAGGGCTTCACGAGCGATATTCAACAGCTGTTCTCCGATCTGAGGAGTGATAAAGGAAAGCACGGGGCTCGTAATGTCGAGCTCTGCTTTGGCACCTTCGGTGTCGGCCGTGGAGGCGATCAGTTCTTGAAGTGACTGTCCAAAGTCCAGTTGAACGGAAGTCCGTTCTGTGAGTAGGGTAATGAACCGTCGAACATCAACCATGAGGCTGTTTAGCTGGCGGATGGCCTGGGAGATATGCGTTTTCGACCGGCGCGGTGTTCGTCCCATTGCAAGCTTGCTGGCTTCAAGCTGCATCCCGACTGCGTACAATCCTTGAAGAAGATTATCATGCAGGTCTCGACTGAGTTGCTCTCGTTCTTCCAGCGCTAGTTTACGCTCGGTAATATCCTGTACCGCTGCAAGAAGCAGTGGACCTTGTCGGCCAGGCAGGTCGACCCTGGTGGTTTTGACTAGAACCCAAATAATTTCACCTGATTTTCTGATATACCGTTTCTCATGGGTGTAGCCGGATCTGACTCCACGGTAGAATTCTTCAGTTAATCGAATATTAGCGGAGAGATCCTCCGGGTGGGTATACAACGCGTAGGTACTGCCGATGATTTCCTGAACATCGTATCCGGTCAGTTGACAAAAGGCGAGATTCGCGGTGACTGCCCGCCAGTTTTCATCGAGAATGCAGAGCCCAACGGGAGCTTCGGCGACGAAGCGCTGGAGCCTTAGTTCGCTTTCCCGTAAGGCTTGCTCGGCACGTTTGTGTTCGGTGATATCCCGAAAAATCCAGACACGGCCGACTATTTCGTTGTCAAGGATCTGCGGTCGAGAATACCGCTCAAATATTCGCCCATCTTTAAAAACGACCACATCAAAGCTTTCCTGTTCCGGATGAGCATACAGCTCACGGACTTTCTGCAGAAATACAGTAGGATCCTGAAGCTGGTCCATCACAAAGCCCAGCAGTGCGTCGGCGTTCCCGCTGTCTGCGAGCGTCTGGGGAATGTTCAAGAGGTGCAGGAAACGCTGATTTGCACTGGTGACCTTCCCTTGTCGGTCAATGACCAATATTCCGTCGGCAACCGAATTGATGGCGGCTTGTAGGAGTGAGTACGATCGTTTTCGATCAGAGATGTCACGAACGAAGGTGAAATTGTACTCCTTCCCTTCTACGGCGATAAAATTAGCGACAATTTCTACAGGGTATGTTTCACCAGATTTGGTGCGATGGCGCGACTCGAATCGGAGACGTCCAGTCCGACTCAAATTCGCCCAATGTTCAGGCCACCGTTCCGCTTGGTATTCGGTATCAATATCATTCACGGACATCCGCAGCAACTCTTCACGAGAGTACCCAAGTCGTTTACACGCGGCATCATTGACATAGAGAAAACGAGCCGACTGATCGACCCAGAACACGAGGTCCGCAGATCGATCAACTGCCAGCTGAGTTAGCCGGAGGGCTCGTTCGGCTTGCTTCAGGTCCGTCAAGTCGCGGGCGACTCCGACCAGCCCGATCACGCACCCGGTCTGGTCGCGGTGCGGTGTCTTGATCACATGAAAAATGCGAGGCGTGTCGCGAATGGGCACAATTTCCTCGAATTCCCGTTGGGTTGCGCCGGAAACAACATCACGATCCCCGGCTATACAGCGATCAGCAACTTCAGGAGGAAAAAGTTCGGCATCGGTCGTTCCGATGATAGCTTCGGGGAGTTTGCCGAGCGTCTGTGCAAATGCCGAATTGACGAATCGATAGCGGCCGTCTAGACCCTTCATGAAAATGGCGTCGGGTGCTGTTTCAATGACGGATCGCAGCAGTGCTTCTTGTTCTTGGAGGGCCTGTTCCGCCTGTTTGCGATCATCAATGTCTTGGATAACGGCTATCAAATAGTCCGCATCGGAAGAGCCGCTATGGACAAGCGAGACGGTCAAATCGACCCACGCCCATGTGTCGTTGCGTCTACGATACCGTTTCTCCATAGAGAAGGAATAACGCTTGTCTGTGAGCAGTTCGTCGAGGCAGACAAGACTCGTTTTGAGGTCATCCGGGTGCGTGAGATCTTGAAACGTTCGCTGGAGCATGACTTCCGATGAGTAGCCCAGCAGCTGGCAGAGGTGCGGATTGACTCGAAGAAATCGTCCGTCGAGGTCCAGTTGGGCAATGCCGACCCCCGCATGTTCATAGAGCGCTCTCCATCGAGTCTCGCTTTCTCGAACCTGTGCCTCGATGAGGCGGCTCTCGGTGATATCGCGCACGAGACAACCGACAGTCGCCGGAGACGTTTGGCTCCCTGGAATTAGGGTCAAGACCCCAGAAAAATAGCGTATGGCTTGATGCGATCGAAGGGCGTAATCAAGCGTCGCAGGCTTACCGGTTGTAAAGACCTGGCGAATTGTTTCCACATAGTGGGAACCTGCTTCCTCCCCGAACACGTCGGTGAGGCGTCGACCGATGAGTTCCTGTTTGGGCACCAGAAGCTTGTCGTTACTGTGAGTCCAGACATTGAGGTATCGTCCATCCTGGTCAAACTCAAAGGCGAGGTCGTCCAGCGCGTTCAAAAACGAGCGAAGACGAGCTTCAGCCCTCAGGGTCGCCTCCTCTGCCCGTTTGATCTCAGACTGATCCACATAAAGACCAACAGCCAGAGACAGTTGTTCGAATTCGTCATAGACGAACACGGGCCAAAGGAGAAGGTTCAACATCTTTCCATCTTTGCGCCGGCGCAGCAGCTCTATGGGGCCGATTAACTCTCCCCGTGTTCCTGCTTGCCAGAGGGCATTCGCCTCGACTTCTTCCTCAGGCTGGGTATAGGGAAGTTCACGACCGAGCACTTCTTCCTTCGACCATCCGAACAGACGGGTCGCGGCTTGGTTCCAACTGACCACGCGCGCTTCTCGATCGAGGCTGACAATCGGCAATGCGGATTCCTCGACGAGAGTCTGGAGCAGGCGGGACGTTTCCTGGAGTTGCTTTTCTGTCCGCTTGCGCTCGGTCACATCCTCACAGGCCACAAGGACGAGGAGCTGATTGGTGTGGTCGTGGATCGCCCGCGCGCGCTCTTTGACCCATATCCTGACCCCGTCTTTTCGGAGTTTTTGAATTTCCCACTGAAACACGGTGTAGGGGCTGGCGATGCACGCGATCAACTGTCCCAGCACAGTCTGGTGATCCTTCGGGTCAAATAGCCGCAAGATGGACTGGCCGATGAGATCTTCTTTCTGGTATCCGAGTTGATCCGCTCCAAAATTATTGACAGATAACGTGGTGCCGTCAGGAGAGAGCGTGAAATACATGAAGGGGTTTTGATCGTAGAGGGATTGGTAGCGCTGCTCACTTACTTTGAGTGCCGATTCTGCTTGTTGTCTTCGGGCGATTTCAGTCTTCAGTTCATGGACAGCCTGTTCCAATCCGGCTGTTCGTTCTTGGACAAGAATTTCAAGGGTTTCTCGGGTGGCGCGCTGAGTCAGCTCGACCTCTTTCCGGACAGTAATATCTTCGACTGTACCCGTCATGCCCGACACCTGCCCATTCTCACTGCCCGTCGCACGACCACGGCAGGCTACCCACCGAGTGGTTCCAGAAGAAGTGAGGATGCGATGTTCGACTCTGTAAGGAGAGTGGTCGTGAGCAGCCTTGGTAATGGCTGCGCTGAGACAATGGCGGTCATCAGGATGTACGAGCGTCAAGAATCCTTCATATGAGCCATCAAACGTACCGGGAGGAAGGCCGAAGATCCGTTCAGTTTCCTCCGACCAGACCATCCGATTTGCTCGGCCGTCCCACTCCCATGTCCCTACTTGGGCAGCCCCGAGTGCCGTGGTCTGTGTTGATTGACGGTCTTGTTTCGCATGAACGAGCGCCTGCTGTAGCTCAAGGATCTGGTGGCGAAGTTGGGCGAGCTCGCTGATGGGTGAAGGGACGGTCTTCAGGGGTGAACTCATAAACAGAAACCTCTGGGTAGTCCAGACGAGATCCTAATGTCAGTATCGTTGCAATCAATGATCTGAGAGATGGGAGAATAGTATAGGACCCGGCGATCTGACAAAGCCAGAGGGGGATGGAGGCTGAGGGGTTGCCAATAAACGCTGGACGCGAGAATTCTGGTCGTCACAGACGAGTCAGAGTTTCGGGCTTTGGCTCACACTCGGCATGTGAGATTCCTTCATGAACCAGGCCACAGCTTCGGTACGTCGTTTCACATGGAGCTTGTCGAAAATATTGGCCAGGTAGTTCTTGATGGTTTTATCGCTCAAGCGTAGTTGGACGGCAATTTCCTTGTTGGTTTTGCCTTCTGCCAAAAGCGGTAGGATTAAGCGTTCCTGTGGAGAAAGCCGAGAGACTCCCTGTGACGTGACTCCCAAGTGTGAGCTGGTCCGAATCCAATGCAGCGCTTGCTGTGTCACTCGGGGATCGAGATAGCCCTGACCCGAGGCGACGGTACGAATAGCCCGAATCAGGTCGTCCATGCGAACGTCTTTGAGTACATAGCCATGGGCGCCGTTCTGGACGGCAGCCATGACGGTCGTGTCTTCAGCGTAACTTGTCAGAATAAGAATTCGCAGTTTTGGTGAAACGGTCAGCAAACGGCGGATGGCTTCAGTGACCGTCGCGTCGGGAAGTTTCACGTCGAGCAAGACCATCTGAGGCATCAGTCGCTCGACAAGGCCCACACCGCTGGCGACGGTTGCAGCCTCACCCACGATTGCTAGGTCTGCCTCGAGATGTAGCAGGGCGCGCAGTCCTCGGCGGACCATTTCATGATCGTCGATGAGTACGATACTGGTTTGTGGTTGTTTCATATAGATGTCAGTAAGGGTTCCAATGAAAATTCTGCCGTGACCTGCGTGCCTTTTCCGGTCCTAGACTGAACACGTAACATCCCACCGAGTTTCTTGGCGCGTGTCTCCATATTGGTCAGTCCGTACCCACGGGACGACCCTGAACCCGGCGAAAAGCCAATCCCGTCGTCTTGGATACTGACTCGGACTCTTGTGTCCTTCATTCGAATTGAGACCATGGCTTGGGTTGCGTGGGCATGGCGGGCACAGTTGCTGAGCGCCTCACGAACGATATTGAGAATTTCTCGCTCTTCTTCGTGGGTGAGCATCTCAATGGCGTGGCGCTGAAGATCTAACTTCACATCCAGGTGTCCTGCTTGCTCGTAGGTCATCTGGAGCGCGGTGAGTTCAGAGGAGAGGTCAAATTCCCGTACGGTGTCAGACTCCAGTTCGCGGATCATACTTCGGATCTCATGGATGAGGCGATTGACTTGCTCGATAACTGGCGCATGTGACAGGTAGGATTCCATATCACTAGTATGCCTAATTCTATGGGATGATTCAATAGTGAGTCCAAGGGCATACAGTGATTGTAATATGGAGTCATGTAGATCACGCCCAATGCGGGTACGATCTTCCAATAGTTGGTGTAAGCGTCGCTCCCTTGCCTTGAACACAGTCGTTAATTCTCCAGCACACGGTTCCAATTCATTCATGCCCAAGGATCTAGGAGACGGGCGAGCAGATTTGGCCTGTGAGACCATCGACGTAGCCAGGAGCCCTCCTTTTAGCAGCTGGAACTGGGCTTTTTTTTCGGTCACGACCCCTCCTTGTAGTTCACCGCTGACACTATTCAGTTGTTTGTAGCTCTCCCCTAGCGCACTGACCTGATGGTTTACGCCTTTAGGCTGCAGACGTCACCTGGCGGGTCCGCCAGGTGACGTCTGGTACCAGAGGTGAAACCATCCGCCTCCTTCATGGGGCAATCAGCCCTGTCTTCAAACGCAAACAGACTAGTCCAAAGGGAGGCGACTATGACCATTCTCGTTGATCGAGCAGTACACAGCATTGTATTCACAGAGGGGGATCTTGTCGTAAAGACCATTGAGGCGAAGGATGAGATGGTCAAAGCGTATCAATTGCGACATCGTGTTTTTGCCGAACGGCTGAAGTGGGTTCCAGAGCGAACGGACCGACTTGAAGCAGATGTCTACGATGCGTGGAGTACGTCGATCGGGGTATTCAACCACAGAAAAGATTTGCTCGGATTAGTTCGTATGACTCATGCGCCGGTTCCATTCATGCTGGAAAGCGAATTCAGTGCCTGCCTAGTGGGACGACACCAGGTTCGCAAGGAGACCGATACAGCTGAGATCACCAGGCTGGCCATTGATCCGGAGATTGCTGATCGTGGGCTTTCGGCTCGGCTCATGAAAACTGTGTTTAAAGGTATGTATCAATGGTGCCTTCAGCATGAGATTCGGTACACCTATATGGTGGTGGAACATAGGCTGCTCAAGGTCGTTCAACGAATGGGATGGCCATGCCGACCGATTGGAGAGCCGGTGGCATTGCCACCAGCTCACGTACTTTCTATTGGGGGCTTATTGGATCTGGATGAATTTCGCCTTCAAGCGGAGAGCACCCGTCCGGACATGCTTGAGTGGCTCACAACCACCACACCGATTCTCCATTCGGCAGAGGGGCAATCATCAGCGGAGAACAATATGGTGGGATACAGTGAATTCGTGAAGGATCGGCAACTTGTCCGCGCGGCATAGTCAAAACTGACCCGCACAGGATGCCCGCATCCGGCCTACTTCCTGCCAGGAGACAAAGGGATGCCTACATGGCAGATGGCAGACCGTGAATCGCTGGCAGACCATGTTCGATGGCGGTTGCGACAGCCTGGGAACGGGATGTCACCTGGAGCTTCGAGAAAATACTCTCGATGTGGAACCGCACGGTTCGCTCGGTGACTCCTAGAATTTTCCCAATCTCCCAATTGGTTTTCCCGTTTTTCATCCAGTTGAGGATCGTCACTTCTCGGGATGAAAGCTCTTTGACGCAGCGTTCGGTTGAGGGCATCGACTTTGGGGCAGTTCTCAGAAGGGCTAAATGGATATAGTAGCCCAGGTACTCCACAAGCGGAACCAATCGTTTGGCATCAAGCGACTCATCGCTGGCGAATGAGCAGAACGTCGCAACCCCACAGGCCTGATCAACGGAGCCGGTGGTGATCCCGTCACATAGACCGAATTGGCGGGCGGTGGAGATGAATTCCTGTTCCTTCTCGGAAGACATGTTTTGGTAGATCGCTTGCCAATGCTGAGTACCGGGAGATTTTAAGGCGGACTGAAACACCGGATCGACATCGGCAAATCCGTTTTTCCAGTACATATATAACCATTCGTCAGGATAACTCGCGTTGACAACATTCCCGAATCCCGCAAATGTCCGGTTGGGTCCAAGCCGAACCAGCCCTCCTAAGGCCTTCGTGAACGAGAAATAATTCTGGAATCGAACAAGGACATCTCGTACGTGCTCAGGGGTCTCCGCGTGCATGACATAATGCAGAATCTCGATGACGTGCTGACATTCAGCATTTGAGAGATTGGCGAATGTAGCGCGTGAAAAGGGCAACGGAGCTTGTGCGTGTGACATACGGTGAGTCTCCTGGGCTGTGGACTATATAAGCAGGTACCCTAATCTAGCCTGAACGCGATGAGAAGCACAAGAGCGACATAGAGGCGATTGATAGGGCTCATTGTCCCTACCTGGATAGGTCAAGCCAGGCTTACTATCCCCACCGGAGGAAGGTATTACTTGGCGGGATTACCGACTCTTCAGACAACGGTGCGTTCCCAAATCAGGATGCCACATATGCGTGCGTATCGTATCTGGTGCATGAATAGTATCCTGGTAGTCTACTCACTGATGCTTGTTGCTCCAACAGATAGCCATGCGCAGGCATTTCGTTTCCAACCTCAAGGCGCACGCGCGGCGGGGCAGGGGAATGCATTCGCAGCGGAGGCTAATGACCCTTCCGCCATCCATTACAATCCAGCGGGGCTGACTCAGGTTAACGGGATTCAGAGTGTATGGGGTTTTAATGCGGTTGGAGGATCGGTCAAGTATAAGAGTCCGACGGGGCTCGACAGCCGTGGCGATTTACATGGCAGTGTGAGCTGGCCTCCTCCAAGCAATTTTTATCTCAGTGCGAATCTGGGGGCCATGGGCGCCTCTAGGCTCTCGTCGGTGACCGTTGGAGTTGGTGTCACTTCGCCATTTGGGTTGAATACTCGCTATCCCGTCGACGGACCTTTTAATACGGCCGTGACGTCGGTGGCTCTCCCGTTGATCAATATCAAGCCCACGATCGCATACAAGGTTAATGATTACCTGTCAGTAGGCCTCAGTGCTGATATCTACACCTTCGCGAGTTTTCTGGGCGAAGGCCATGTGGAACAGAAGCAAATCAGCGCCGGAGCTTTTGGTATTCCAGCCGGTGATTCCATAGAAGTAAACGGCAAAGGAACTGGGGCGGGTGTCACCGCCAGCCTGCTTATGACTCCCCTGAGAAATGGGAGTGGGCAACCGATTCTGTCCATCGGATTGGTCTATCGTAGCCAGGCTGTGGTTCCTCTGAACGGGTCGTTCCTCGTGAACGGTGCCAAAGTGGCGGATGCCTCCACCGATCTGGTGTTGCCTCAGATCTTTACCGGGGCCGTCGCTCTCTGGCCGATACGTACTCATGAAAGAGAGTGGAAGGTGGAGTTGGACGTCGAATATGTGGGCTGGAGTATGTTGCGACATCTTGATGTACGATTGTCCAATGGGGCGAGGATCCCTCAGCCCCAGCAGTTTAAAAACGTTCCGGTGATTGCGATCGGCACTGAGTATAAATGGTTGCATCCACGCTGGTTACCCGACTGGGAGGTTGCCGTTCGGTCCGGGTATACACGCACCGAGGATCCTGTCCCTAATCAAACCTTTAACCCCGGTGGAATGTCATTGTCGTCCAACATGCTGTCGCTGGGTGTTGGGTTTCTCTGCCAGGGCGCAGGACGATTTCTGGGCCTGATCCCTTGCAGTGGAGACTCAGGTTTCTGGCCAAAAGGTATTGGAATCGATCTGGCATATCAGGAATGGTTTTATGACTCAAAATCCGTTGTCGGCAATTTAAATCCAAGTGTGAACGGGACCTACCACGCATTTGTGCACCTGGGAACGTTCAGTTTTCGGTATCTCTTCTAGCGTTCTGCTGAAAAACTCGCTTGATACCAATAGGATGGCCGAAATGTTTTGTGCGGTGCAGACGCGCACATCCTGTCAGGATGCTCAAAAAGGCTGTCCAGCCAGGACGCAGCGAGCAAAGAGGTCATTCGCGGTGCAGTGAGCCTCGGTGCGGTGTGAGAACGTCCCTGGCGGCACGTGAATATTCTGCTGGAAAGTGGCTCGGGACGGATACCGATCAATTGCCAAGGGTCTTGCGGAGATTGACCATGGTTTCCATATTCAATCCAGCCTCCCGTAGAGCTTCGTCGCTGGCAGAGGCTAATTGTTCGAGGCTGCCGAATCGTTCTAAAAGTCGATCGCGGCGTATCTCACCGATTCCGATGACGTGATCAAGTTTGGAGCTGATCAGCACTTTACTGCGCAGCTTTCGATGGAAGGTGATCGCAAAGCGATGGGCTTCATCGCGGATGCGCTGGAGCAGGTGGGTGGAGGGAGATTGCGGTTTGAGGGCAATAGGATTTTTCCTCCCTGCCAGAAAAACACGCTCTTCTTTCTCCCCGCGGGCCTTGGCCAATCCGAGGATCGGCAAGCTCTGTTGCCCAACCGCTTTGAGCCCCTCGAGCGCCGCCGCCAGTTGTCCTAACCCGCCGTCGATAAGAATCAGATCGGGCTGGGGCAGGTTCTCTTCCCGCCCATATCGACGTGTGACCACTTCCTTCATACTGGCAAAGTCGTTGGCGCCGACGACAGTTTGGATCTTGAACCGCCGATAATCCATTTTCTTCATCTGTCCGTCTTCCCAGACGACCATCGATGCGACCGATTGGTTGCCCATGGTATTGGAAATGTCGAATCCTTCAATGCGACGCGGAGCCTGATCGAGTCGTAGCATCCGCTTCAGTTCCTCACCGGCTTGTCGGTCAAGTTCTTCGTCACGTAGGTGGTTGGCCACAGCCGCGGCCGCATTCTCCTCAGCTAAGAGGACGAGTTGATGTTTGGTGCCTCGCTCGGGCGAGCAAACGCGAACCGATTCGCCTCGCTTTTCGGAAAGCCATTGTTGAATCAATGTCGTGTCTTCGAGGTCGGTTGGGATGAGCAGTTCTCTCGGAGGCTGCCCATCCTTGTTATAAAATTGTTCGATGGCTGAGCGAACGAGTTCCTCGTCCGAGGCATCAGCCGACTCAGGCCAGAAGAAATCTTTCCGCCCGATCAGCAAGCCGCCGCGCACGAACAGAATCTGAAGGTCGACGGCGGCGCCTTGTCTGGAGAGGCCGATCACATCTTGATCAACGGCTGAGGTCTGCGTGATCCGCTGCTTCTCCAGCATCCGTTCGATCTTAAAGAGACGATCCCGTAACCGTGCGGCTTCCTCGAATTCCTCCCGGTCTGCTGCGGCCTCCATCCGAGTCCGAAGATCATCCAGCAACTCATGGTCTCGGCCTTCCAGAAACTGACGGACTTGTTTGACGATCTGATGATATTCGGCCTTTGTCTGATTCCCTGTACAAGGCGCCATGCATCGTTTGATTTCAAACTCGATACAGGCGCGGTCGGCCGTTCCGTTGATATCAATCGTGCAGGTGGCAAGCGGAAAGACGTGTTTGATGACTTTCAAGGTCTCTCGCAGGGCGTTCGCTGGGGTATAGGGGCCATAGTAGAGCGCCCCGTCCTTTTGCACGCGGCGCACGATCGACAGTCGAGGAAAGTCATCCTTGATCGGCAGCCGCACGTAGGGATACTGCTTGTCGTCCCGCAGCACAACGTTGAATCGGGGTTTGTGGCGCTTGACTAGATTGCTTTCGAGAATCAGCGCTTCGAGCTCGGATCGCGTCACGATCGTTTCCAGATCGGCCACCTGATCAACGAGCAAGTTGGTCTTGGGGCTGTGGTCGGCACTCTTCTGGAAATACGATCGGACACGGTCGGCGAGTACTGCAGCTTTCCCGATGTAAATGATGTCTTGTTGCTCGTTCTTGAACAGGTAGCAGCCGGGACTCTCTGGCAGATGGGCGAGTTTGGATTGTAAATCCGATGAGAGAACCATCAGCTATCAGCCTTCAGGTAGGACTAACAATAGGATGATCTTGGACATTGTACGGTGTGAAGAGGGCGTGAGCAATGTAGAGACGCAATCAAGCTGACAGCCATCAGTTGCACGCGTACTACTTCAGCGAGCGGACAAACGATGGACTCAACGTGCCACGGGCCACCTCGGCAACAGGGCCTTTCATGGTGAGACTAAAGTCGGGAGCCACCTCGATATTCAGCGTGCCGCCGGGCATCTTTACCGTCACAGGACTCTTCACCAGCCCGAGACGTACCGCTACGCTCGCTGCCGCGCAAGATGATGAACCGGAGGCCTGTGTTTCTCCGGCCCCACGTTCCCAAATCAGAATGAAGATTTCTTTGGGCCCGGTTGGAACGGCCAGTTGCACGTTGGTTCGTTTGGGAAACAGTTTGTGGTTTTCAAGGGCCGGCCCAAGTGCCAAGAGCTCTTCGCGCGACCAGGATTTGCCCGCCGGCTTGAAGACAACGCAATGGGGGTTTCCGACGCTCACGCCGGTAAAAGTCAGTGGAGTTCCAGCTGCTTCAATCGGCTGCTGAATCAACTCTGGGACGTCAAGCGAACAGGGGAGCGCCTCGGGCTTAAATGTGGGCATCCCCATCTCAACCGTGGCAGCACCGGCATCACCGTGTCGATCGACATGCAGGTCAATGCTGACGACCCCCCCCTTGGTTTCGACCGTGAAACGCTTTTTCTTCGTTTTGCAGGTCGCATGGAGGTACCGGGCGAAAATGCGCAGCCCATTCCCTGACTTCTCGGCTTCGCTACCGTCTGGATTAAAGATGCGCAGCCCAAAATTCGCCTTTTTTGAGGGGACCAGGGCTAAGATCCCGTCGCTGCCGAGCCCCCAGTTGCGGTCACAGATCGCTTTGATGGTCTTCGGCGTCAACTTGAACGTCAGCTCTTTGGGGTCCATCACAACATAATCGTTACCCAACCCGTGTCCACGGAAAAACCCGTTCTTCATTTCTGCAATCCTCCAGATATGTCAATCGGCATGGGGCATTCGAAGGAGAGAAGGTACTGCGGGGAGAGTCATGTCGTCAATGTGGACAAGAGATTGAAGGTTGACCGTTTGAAGGGTTCTTCGGGCTAGACGATGTCCACACCTGCTGGCCGTTCGATCAGCTCAATCTCATAGCCGTCCGGGGCGTCGATAAAGATGAAGCGACTCCCGGAGGAGGATTTCGTTGGACCATCCGTGATCTTGACCCCCTGCGTTGTGAGTGAGCTGATTGTTTCATCAAGACTCTCGACTTGAAAGGCCAGGTGAACCAGGTCTTCTTGTACCCGCACTGGTCCGCTGGGAGGGAAGCTGGTTAATTCAATCAACTCGTCACTGTTGGGTACTTTCAAGAAGGCCAGTTGAGAGCCACGTGGGGAGATTTTTCGCTCAAGAACTTCAAGCCCCAACACAGTTGTGTAAAACCGGATGGTCTCATCCAAATCGCTGACGCGCATGCGGGTGTGGAGCAACTTTTTAACCTTCATGACTAGAGCTTATAGCAGATGGCGTATCACCAATGGCAGGGCCAGATCAAAAAAACCATTTTGTACCATAAGCCATTAGTTCTTTCTGGCTGGTCCCGCTGTCTTGCGCAATAGAATTTCAGAGCTGCCAGGAATCAAAAAGTTCGGCATGGGGCCGATTTCTTGGTAGCCCTGTTTCTTGTAAAATGCCCTAGCTGGTTCATTGAAGTCCGACACACAAGCAAACAGATTCCTGGTTCTCTGAAACACGAGAGTCTCGATGTGTTGCAACAGCTGACTGCCGGTTCCCCTCTGTCGGGCCCATATGGCCACACCTAAGAGTTCAAGGTAGTCACCCAAGAGAAACTTCTGCTTGACGATCGCGACGCCGGCCACTTGTCCATCAAATTGAGCGACATAGCAATCCCGCCCTTGAGGCAGCGGACAAAAGATACGGCTCCAATCATCCGTTCCATAGCCCAGACGGTTCCATGGTTCGGAATCGCTCAATAGCTGGATAACCGCCTTCCGATCATCCGGCACCATGGTTCTGATGTCCGACGTCGTCATGGGGTCCGGGATGTACAATCCAATAGCTCGCTCACGGTCACCGGGCGAAGGTTCTTAGCCGGGAGAATCTCACGGGTGAGGTGCTCGACCACCTGTCGAGTCTGCTTACCCTTTCCATTGGCGTGAAGCACGATGATACTGCCGGGCTTTACGCGCTTGGCAATTCTGAGCAGAATTTTCCCCGCAGAAAGTGTGGGATCTGGATCGCCCGATTCAATATTCCATTGGATAAATTGCAGGCCGAGCAGTTTGACTACAGCGACAGTCAGATCATTGTATTCTCCATACGGTGGGCGAAAGAGGCTGGCTTTATGGCCATAGTGCGCCTGTAGCATTTTGACGGGGCCGAGGATTTCCGTGCGTTGTTCGTCGGCATTGTGCATGGGAAGGTGAGCGTGCACCTCACCATGGGTCCCAACTTCAAAAAAGTCCAGACCCAGCAGATGTTCCACTTCCACATCATGTTTGGCCATCCACTTACCAGACATAAAGAATGTGGCTGGGATGCGATGGGTAATCAGATAGTCCATTAACGGCTGATCATACCCGGATCCTGTGCGCACCGGGCAGAGATCAAACGTCAGGGCTACACCGGGACAGCTCGGTGGACCAGAAGTGATGACTTGGGCAAAACTTGGAGTCGATGGTGTCAGCTCAAGGGCTATGAGGGAGAGCAGGTATAACACTGCGTGTATTGGAACCAGTCGTCTCATCAAAATTAGTATACATGAACAGAGGGAGAAGATTGACCCCTTCCCCGTTCCACTGTTACGGTGTGCGACATGCAGATGCGTTCGTGGGAAATCGGCCGAGCGTTGGGCATTCCCATTCGAATCCACGCGTCCTGGTTTGCGGTGTTTCTCCTCGCCACGTGGACGCTCTCAACAGACTACCTGCCGGAGACTCTCCCCGGACTCAGTCCTGGGCGCTATTGGGTGATGGGAGCCGTCGCGGCGGCGCTCCTCTTTCTGTCCGTCCTTCTGCATGAGCTGGGACATTCCTACGTCGCACTGTACTACCGGATTCCGATTGAGCAGATCACGTTGTTTCTCTTTGGCGGGGTCGCGCACATGCGCCAGGAGGCCCCGTCCCCTAAGGCAGAGTTTCTCATTGCGATCGCTGGACCGATCGTCAGTTTCGTGATCAGCGGGGGCTGCTTGGCGATTGTCGCTCTGGCTGAGGCGATTCAACAGGAACAGGCGCTCCGTGGGGTGGTCATGCTCGGGCTCTTGCTGGGAATGGGGAATCTCCAGCTCGGAGTGTTCAATCTCATTCCTGGGTTTCCGTTGGACGGAGGGCGAATCCTGCGCGCGGGCTTGTGGGCCTGGGGGAAGGATTATTATCGCGCGACAAAACAAGCCGCAGGGGCAGGTCTCGGGTTTGGTGTGATCTTCGTGCTCTGGGGGCTGCTGCGAATCCAGCAAGCGGCAACCGGTGAGCTGGATGCGTCGATGGTCTGGACTGGAGGATGGCTGGCACTGATCGGAATCTTTCTCTATATCGCGGCGTTGGCGAGCCGACGACAAGCGACATTGCGGCACTCCATTTCGACAACTCGGATTCAAGACATGATGGTGACGACGGTTGTGTCGATTCCAGCCCAAACCACGCTTGATGAGGCGGTAAACCGGTATTTCCAGGCTTATGGTTACGGGGGATTTCCGGTGGTCGAAGATCGACGTCTGATCGGACTTGTGACCGTACCCGACATTCAGGCTGTGCCGGCGGAGACCTGGTCCTGGCGTCGGGTTGATCAAGTGATGCGTCCCTTTTCAGCCTCGATGGTCATTTCGCCTGAAGTTCCGGCGATTCAAGCGATGGGCCGCATGGCTCGTGAGGGATGGGATCGACTCATCGTCGTGCAGGATGGAGAAATTGTCGGACTCGTGACACAGTCATCCCTTGTGCATTTTCTGCAGCTTCGTAGCCACCCCATCCGTTGAATTGCGGCATTCACCTTAAATTATTGTTGCCGCAGCAGTTCCGCTATCGGCCCTCAACCGGGGGCGATGGCCAAGCAATCTGTTTCAGATTGTGCGCAATGATGCCACCGAAGAGCAGGAGCCCCGCAGAATAATAGACCCAAAGCAACAAGAGCACGATCTCGAGCAACGATCCATAGAGTCGCGCATAGACCGTCGCAAAATCTCCATAATTGACGAACAAGAGCTTGGCTGCAACCCACAGCAAACCGAATGTGAGGGCGCCGGCCATGGCATCCCTCCATCGTGGACGACGTCGAGGTACAAGACGGTAGAGCAGGCTGACCGTCAGGAATGCAAGGGCAAAGGGGAGGGTGTAGGTCAGATGAAATTCGTGGGCGGCTAAGGCGACAAGATCCAATCCCCAGAGCCGAGGTGCATAGGCCGTCAAAAAAGCAATGGCTTGAGTGGCCACATAGGACGTGAAGAGTAACAGGCCGGTGGATCCCAGCAGCGCGATGGAAATTGCAGTGGAAATAAGCGGGTGGCGTTTTTGCGTGCTCTCAAACACGACATTCAGCGCATAATCGAGCTCGTAGAACACAAGTCCACCAAACCAGAAGAATGACAGCAGCACGAGCCACCGGACGCTTTCCAATGAACTGATCCGATGGAGTTCTTGCGCCAATCGTTCCCCTAAGGAAGGCAGAAACCCTTTGAGAAAACTAAGCATGAACTGCTCGCCGATCACGTTCTGACTTACAAGGAACCCGATTCCATACAAGAGGAGAAAGACGAGGGGAAACAATGAGAGCAGCGAGAAAAACGCCAAGGCTGCCGCGAGGCTGGGGCATCCCTGGCGTAAAAACGATGTGACCGCCTCACTCAGGAAGCGAACGACAGGCATACGATCCTTGCCGGCAAATAGTCAGCAGAGTCTGGATGGCCTTACTTCAGCGTCAACACGGCTTGCTGGGCCAGATTGACGAGTGGGTTGGGGTAGATACCGAAGACCACCACCCCAGCGACTGCACAGGCTAGCACAATGGAAAGGGTTGGGGACATCACCAAGCGCGGGACAGGGTCCGTTCCATCAATAGGATCTCGCATGTACATGACCATGACGACCCGAAGATAGTAATAGGCTGAGATTGCCGCAAACAGGAGAGCAATGGCCGCCACCCAGGCCATGCCAGCTTCCACGGCGGATCTGAAGACGTACAATTTCCCGATGAAACCAGCGGTCGGTGGAATGCCTGCCAGAGACACCATAAAGATCAGCATCAGGAGCGCCGCAAGGGGATGGCGTTTTGCTAGACCGGTGAAATCCTCGATCTCTTCACCCTCGACCGCGCCTTTTCGCAGCATCGCAACAATGGCGAATGCGCCGAACGTCATGAACGTGTACAGGGCAATATAGAGCAGAACGCTGGCAATGCCGGACGAGGGCTCTGTGCGTCCAGCGGCGACGACACCGATCAGGGCATAGCCGGCGTGCGCAATGCTCGAATAGGCCAGCATTCGCTTGATGTTCGTCTGAACCAAGGCGACGATGTTGCCCACGATGAGGGTAGCAAGACAGAGGAGGAGGAAGATGGCGGACCAATCGGTCCTGACTCCGCCCAAACCTTCCACGAACACGCGGACAAACGCGCCGAAGCTGGCGGCTTTGGATGCGACTGCCATGAACGCCGTGACGGAGGTCGGGGCACCTTGATACACGTCCGGTGTCCACATATGAAAGGGGACGACGGCCATTTTGAATCCAAACCCCACCGCCAACAGGATCGTTGCAAATAGCAGCAACGGGTCGGTGAACCCCTGGGTCGCAATTGCCGAGGCAATCGCCGGCAGTCTCGTACTGCCGGTCGCTCCGTAGAGGAGAGAAATGCCGTAGAGGAGAATGCCGGAGGAAAATGCGCCCAAGACGAAGTATTTTGCCGATGCTTCGAGGGAGCGGGGCTCCTTCCGTTTGAGACCTGCCAGGACGTACAGGGAGAGCGACATCAATTCCGTACCAAGATAGATCGTCAACAAGTCGGCGGCGGAGACCATAACCATCATGCCGCACAGCGAGAGCAATATGAAGCCATAGTACTCACCGAAATACAGCCGCTCTTCTTTGAGATAGGAGTAGGACAGTAGGACTGTGAGTCCCGTCACAAAGTACAACAGCAGTTTCCAGAATGCTCCAAAGGCATCGATGACGACAAGGCCACTAAATATTGACGCATGCGTTCCCATTTGGGACGCCGTCAGGCCCATGCAAATGGCGAGTGTTCCTAGGCTCACCCATACCAGGCTATCCTTATCGGATGGTCGTAGCACTGGGTCGAGCACGAGCACGACACAGGCCGCGGTGATGACCAGTAACTCGGGCAGGACGAGGAGGAGATCTGCTGCAGAAAAGGTCATGGGCGTTTCCCCTGCGTTTCCGTAAGCGGCAGGTTGCCGATGGGATGAACGGTTGAGGCATGGACTACGTCGAGCGTCGAGAGCAGGTCGTCTTTCTGCACGGGCGTTGTCTGCTCGAGAACAGCTCGAATGGAACTCTGGTGAGGGGAGGAGGGAGCAACGCGAGCGATGACGTGCTCGACGCTTGTGTGCATCCGGCTGAGGAGAGGGTTGGGAAAGATACCGATTACGAAGATCAGGACCGCCAGAGGTAACAGCGTCGCCATTTCTCGTTGGTTCAAGTCGGAAAGTTTGTGAAGCATGTGAGGGGCCGGTGTGCCAAACGCGACTCGTTGAACCATCCACAATAAGTATGCTGCGGCCAGGATAATGCCCAGCGAGGCGAAGGCCGCTGCGGCCTTACTCCAGAGGAACGTGCCGGCGAGAACCATAAACTCACCAACGAAACTGTTGGTCCCGGGAAGTCCCAGTGAAGAGAGGGCGAAAATAACCAGAAAGGTTGCATACCGAGGCATCGGCTTGGTCAACCCGATGTTATCGGCAATTTGGCGGCTATGGGTGCGCTCATAAATCATGCCAACACAGAGAAAGAGCCCGCCGGTCGTAATGCCGTGATTCACCATCTGCATGACGGCACCTTCGATACCTTGGATGTTGAACATAAACAGGCCGAGGGTGATGAATCCCATATGGCTGACGCTCGAATAGGCAATCAGCTTTTTGAGATCGGTCTGGGCCAGCGCCATATAGGCCCCGTAGATGATCGCGATGATCGACAGGACGACCATGAGGGGGGTGAAGAGACGTGAGGCGTCCGGTAGCATCGGCAGGCTGAATCGCACAAAGCCATAGGTGCCCATCTTGAGCAGCACACTGGCGAGGATCACACTGCCGGCCGTGGGGGCTTCCACGTGTGCATCGGGTAACCAAGTATGGAATGGGAACATCGGGACCTTTACGGCAAACGCGGCAAAGAAGGCGAAGAATAGCCAAGTCTGAAGAGAAAGGGGGTAGGTCTGCCGACTGAGATCAAGAATATCGAATGTATGGCCACCCTGGAAATACAACACGAGGATCGCAACCAACAACAAGATGCTACCAGCCAGGGTATAGAGGAAGAACTTGATCGCGGCATACAGGCGATTTGGTCCACCCCACACTCCGATCAGGAGGTACATGGGGATCAGCATCGCCTCCCAAAACACGTAGAACAATACGAAGTCGAGTGCTGCGAACACGCCGATCATGGCGCCTTCCATGATGAGCAACACCGCCATGAAACTCCGGAGCCTGGTTTCGATGGCATGCCATGAAATCAGGACGCAGAGGGGCATGAGGATGGTCGTCATGAGAATCAGCGGCAGGCTGATTCCATCCAAGCCGAGACGGTAATTGATGGACAGCGACGGGATCCATGCTGCTGATTCTAGGAATTGCATCTCACCGGAAGTAGCGTCGAATAGCCACCACAGTGGAAGCGAGATCAGGAGATCGGCAATCGTCACGGAGAGCGCAGTGAGCCGGACAGAGGTATCTTTCACGACAAAGACAGCCGCCGCTCCCAGCAAGGGAAGGATGATCAATGCGGTTAACCAAGGAAAGCCAGTCATCAGGATTTCAATCCATCACATGTCGAGTACAGTGTGTCAAACGTACAGCGTTACTCATGCGTTTCAGAGCAGCAGATAGGCCGTGATGATCACGATGCCCATTGCCATCGCCAATGCATAATGTTGGGTCTGTCCGCTCTGGATCAATCGTAAAATCCATCCGCCCCACCGGATCGTTCGCGCGACTCCGTTGACCGCACCGTCGATGATTGCGACATCGACTCGTTTCCAGAGCGTCGAAGCTGCGATGCACGTGGGTCGGACGAACAGGCGGTCGTAGGCTTCATCGACATACCACTTGTTCAATGAGGCCTGGTACAGACTGCTCCACTGCTGAGCCAGGCGATTCGGCAGCTCCGGCTTGAGCACATAGGCGTAGTAGGCCGCGCCAATGCCGATCAATCCAAGAACCGTGGCTGCCATCATGATGATGACGCCGGCTTCCCCATGGTGCTCCACCGGGTGCTGATCGGTGGCGAAAACCGGTTCGAGAAATGAGGGAATGCCAAGATAACCGGTGGCGATACTAAAAAATGCCAGAATCAAGAGTGGAGTTGTCATCGTCTTCGAGGGCTCATGGATATGGCCTGCGTGATGGGGATCGACATGGGATTCGCCCCAGAAGGTCACAAACACCAGCCTGAAGCTGTAGAACGCGGTCAAGAGTGCGGTAAGCAAGCCCGCAATTGCCAGGATCTGCCCAAGATTGCCAGCAGACCAAGCCGCGACCAAGATCTCGTCCTTGCTGAAGAACCCAGCTGTGAGGGGAAATCCTGCGAGAGCCAGGGACCCAACCACAAACGTCCAATAGGTCGTCGGTAACTGATTTCTAAGGCCACCCATGTGGCGGATGTCCTGCTCGTGGTGGAGTGCGATAATGACCGATCCACAACCGAGGAACAACAACGCCTTAAACGCTCCATGCGTGAGGAGATGGTACATGCCGGAGGCGTACGCTCCGAGTCCGCAGGCCGTGACCATGTACCCAAGCTGACTGATTGTCGAATAGGCCACGACACGTTTGATATCTGTTTGCGTCACCGCGATGGTTGCACCGAGGAGCATGGTGGCGCCTCCGGTGACGGCGACGACGCTCATGGCGGTCGGAGAGAGGTTGTAGATGGGTGACAGACGAGCGATCATGAACACTCCAGCCGTGACCATGGTGGCGGCATGAATGAGAGCTGAAATCGGGGTCGGGCCTTCCATGGCATCCGGGAGCCAGACGTGAAGAGGGACTTGGGCCGATTTGCCCACCGCTCCGGTGAACAGCAAGAGCGCGATCAGCGTGAACAGGGAGACCTCCCATGTGCCGCCGAAAGGACCAAGGAGATTGATCATCAGACCATTTGCTTCATGGAGATTCGGAAAGACCTCAAGGTAGTTCAGCGAGCCGAACTGAGACCAGACCAGAAGCAGGCCGAGCAGGAACCCAAAATCTCCGATACGATTCACAAGAAACGCTTTGGTCGCCGCTGCGCAAGCTGACGCACGTTCGTACCAATGTCCGATCAACAGATAGGAGCAGAGGCCGACTGCTTCCCAAAATATGAATAACTGTAAGAGGTTATCCGCCAGTACCAGCATGAGCATGGAGAAGGTAAACAGAGCAATATAGCTGAAGAAGCGGGCATAGCCCGGTTCCCCGTGCATATAGCCGATTGTATAGATGTGCACCAGAGAGCTGACTCCGGTGACCAGGAGCAACATGACGGCGGTCAGTCTGTCGATGTAGAGGCCGATGTGGATGTCAAGATGGCCCGAGGTCAGCCAGGTATACAAAGGGACGGAAATGACTGAGCCGGAAGCCACTTGGATAAAGGCTGACAGCGCCAGTACAAGTGACAACAGTACGGCCGGAACCGCGATCACATGGGCGTTCTCCTTGAACCGTGACCCGGCCAGCCCGAGAACAAGAAACGCGGCGAGCGGGAGGAATGGAATCAGCGCGTAGAGCATCAGAGTCCGTTCCTCGCTGTTCCTCGTTCGTGAGGCGTGAGGAGAACGAACGACTGAATGGTTTGATGATTCTCTTCGAGAGATGCTTCACGTTTCACGAAGCACGGCTCCTTTTACCATTTCAATAAATTGAATTCTTCAATGTTAATGGTCGACCGCGAACGATGGAGGGCGATGATGATCGCCAGACCTACAGCTACTTCCGCCGCAGCGACCGTCAAGGCAAAGAAGACGAACACCTGTCCACCCAGGTCCCGAAAATAATCGGAGAATGCCACGAAATTAATATTCGTCGCATTCAGCATCAGCTCAACCGAGAGCAGAATCGCGATGATGTTGCGACGGATGAGTACGCCGACGATTCCCGTCAGGAACACGACCCCACTCAAAATGAGATAGTAGGAGATGGGGATAGTCATTCGGCTGCCTTCGTTCGAACCATGGGGTTGGGATTGTCCTGTTCGCCGATCTCTCGCTTCGCGAGGACGATCGCGCCGATCATGGCGACTAAGAGCACCAAGGAGGCAACCTCGAACGGGAAGAGGTAGGTTGAAAACAGTGTTTGCCCGATGGCTAACGTATTATCCGGAGCGATTGTCTTCGCTGATGAGGCGAGGGCAGCCCGGGGCCCGGTCGTACTTGTCTCTGCCCCACCGGAGAGGAGGACCATGACTTCGATCAGCAAGGGAACGCAGACGAATCCTGCGATCCGCCATTGACTGTGATAACGGTCGTCTTGTTTGACGTTCAGGATCATGACGACGAACAAATACAGCACAAGAATCGCACCGGCATAGACGATAATTTGCACGGCGGCCAAAAACTCGGCATGAAGGGTAATGAACAGCCCGGCGACGTGGAAAAACATGACGAGGAGAGACAGGGCGCTGTAGACGGGATTCTTCAACGCCACGACGAGAACGGACGCGGCGATGATCATACCGGCGAAATATACAAAAAAGAGTTGCGACATCTGACGGTTCCTGCGTTCGAGATCGATTAGACCGGACTAGCACACGGATGCTGCAGCCATTGGTCTGCCGATACGTAATTCCTTGGTTCAGTTCGGCTTTGGCGGTACGTGGCTGAACGCTACGTTAAAGAACGCCACGTTTGGATGCTGAAGTTCCAAGCGTTTCTCACGAACTGGAAACGAGCGGTCTCCAATGGCGAGCAACTGTTGTTTATTTAAGTGGAGTTGGCGCTTGTCGTACACCGCCCATTCAAACTCTCGAGTCATCCCAAGTGCATCGACGGGACAGGCATCCACACACATCCCGCAGAACAAGCACCGGGTCATGTCCATGTAATATTCTTTTGAATAGCGCTTCGTAGGCTCACCCGGCACTTCTGCGCTGACCACCCGGATGACACGGGAGGGACAAGCTGCCTCACAGAGATCGCACCCCACACACTTCTCCGTTCCGTCATCGTAGCGGAGCAGAGCGAGCATGCCGCGATAGTTGTCCGGTAGTGTGCGTTTCTCGTGAGGATACTGCAATGTCACCGGACGGTAATTGATGAGGTGCGAAAGTGTCGCCTTCATGCCGACGAGGATTTCGTAAAACGTAATCGTCTTGAACCATTCGGAGAGGCTCAGGCGCTTGGTCGTAGGCGTGGTTCTCATCATCATGGCTCCGTACGCTAGATCCGTTGATAGATAAACACGGCGATGGCCGTCACAACGATGTTGGCCAGCGCAATGGGTAACATCACCTTCCAGCCGAATCGCATCAGCTGATCGTAGCGCAGTCTCGGCAACGTCGCTCTGAGCCAGAAAAACAGGAACAAGAGTGAGTAGGTTTTCACCGCGAACCACATGGTGCTTTCGATCCACGACCAGGATGACAAGCCGACAAGTTCCATCAAGGTTCCTGGATAGGGTGCGTGCCAACCACCGAGAAACAGGGCTGACGCCACACAGGATACAAGCACCATATTGGCGTATTCGGCGAGGAAGAAGAAGGCGAACCGCAGCCCGCTGTATTCGGTGAAAAACCCTGCCACCAGCTCGCTCTCTGCCTCAGGTAAGTCGAATGGTACGCGGTTCGTTTCAGCGACGACCGAAATCACGTAAACAACGAATGCAAAGATTTGCGGGGCCGGCATGGCGAAGATGTGCCAATGCCAAAACCAGCCGGCCTGGGCATCAGTAATTGTTACGAGACTGAGCGAGCCGGATAAAATCAATACACCGACAATCGCCAGTCCCACGTTGAGCTCATAGCTGATCACCTGTGCGGCCGATCGGAGCCCCCCTAATAAGGAGTATTTGCTGTTGGAGGCCCATCCGCCAAGAATGATGCCGTAGGCAGCGAGTGAGGCGAAGGCTAAGACGTAAAGGATCCCGATATTAATGTCGCTGATGACGAACGGTTTTATCGAGACACCATTGATCTCAAACGTCCAGTTGGGTCCCCAGGGAATGACGGCGAATCCGATAAACGTCGGGATTAAGCAGAGGATCGGCGCCATGGTAAAGATGAACTTGTTGGCGCCGGCTGGTACGATATCTTCCTTGAAGAACAGTTTGATGGCATCCGCAAACGGCTGAAGAATGCCGTAGGGACCGACTTCCATCGGGCCCATGCGATCCTGCATCCATCCTAAGACTTTTCGTTCCGCCAAGGTGAGGATGAGCACCGTAATGACCACGATGCACATGACCGCACCGATTTGAGTCAGAGAAATAGCAAGACGTAATCCGAATTCAGTCACCATTGGGACTCCTCGATTCGCATAGTCGCAATACTCAACAGCTTCTCAGGCTACCCTCATCATGGACACCGTTGCCGTACGGAGGGCCGGCGCGTGAGTGATGGGATCAATGACGCAGTCAAATAACCGGACGGCAGCTTGGCCGAAATGATCCGGGAACCAGGCCGTTCCCTGTGGGACCCGTTCCACAAGCGTCACTTCGGTGGTCATTTCTCCGGATGTGCTGGAGAGGCGAACTCGGTCGCCGTTCACCAAGGCAAAGCGGGCTGCATCAACTGGATTGATTCGAAGCCGTCCTCTGTCTTCTATTTGTAACAAGCCCTTGGAACGGGTCGAAAACTTTCCCGAGTGAAACAGGCTCTGTACGAAGTCGAGTCGCAACGTTCCATCCGGGCGGGTTTTCGGTACCACGAGTCGATATCGTGCGGCAAGATCACGTTGATAGCCATCAGTGAGATAGCGTTCCGTCGTCGCGTGATCGACTTTCGGAGGCAGCGGGGTAGGTCCAAGCGATCCATAGTCAGGAATAAGGCTCCGGATCTCCTTGAGAATCTCTTTACTCTCGCCGTATTCCATCGGTGAGCCTAATAAAATGGAGAGAGCTGAAAAGACTTCCCAGTCCGGCCGGCTTTCGCCAAGAGGGTCAATCGAGGGGCGAACGGCTTGGATATGCCCTTCAGTATTCGTAAACGTTCCGCTTTTCTCCAGAGATGATGCGGCCGGTAGTACGACGTGAGCGAGCGCTGCGGTTTCAGTTAAAAAGAGTTCCTGACAGACCAGCAGATCGAGCTTGCGCAAGGCTTCCTCGGGGCGTAGTGAGACCGGTAGGCTCCCAACCGGATTTTCTCCGACGATGAGCATGCCCTTGAGCGATCCCGATTTGGCGCGATCCAGCATATCGACGAGGGAGGCGCCGACCTCGGGGGAAACGTCCGCGTTCCACTGCTTCATGATCCGATTGTGGTCGGTACGGCTGGTTACGGAAGAGGCGCCAGGAAGAAGTTCTGCCACGGCACCCATCTCTATAGCCCCTTGGTCATTATTCTCTTCCGCAAGCGGCGCGAATCCGCAACCTGGTTGATCCAGCTTCCCGGTCAGCAGCAGCAGATCGAGGAGACTCAAGGATCCGGCATAGCCCCGTTCACTGCGCAGAAGCTGTTGTCCGGCGAGCACGACTACTCGTCGCCCGGCCGCGAGAACTTTGGCGGCCTGTACGAAAGCATCAAACTGTATTCCCGTTGTTGCCTGGAGGTCCTGCCAGGAGATTTCTTGTAGTGCAGCTGTGACCGCGCCGACATAGGCGGGGTGCTGCTGCATCAGATTCGGCTGAATCAGGTTCTCTTCGACGATGGCCTTCAGCAAGCCAAGGATGGTGGTGGGGATGTCGCTTGGCAGAGTGCGGAAATGATGGTGCGAGAGAGTCGCAATGTTGCTGATCGTTCCAATCACCGGCTCCAGGGACTCAATCGTGATCAAGGTCGCGCGACGCTTCTTGACGGCTTCCTTGACCTTGAGGCCAGTGATCGGGTTGGTTTCGGTAATGTTCGTCCCGACGAGGAGCAACACGTCGGCGTCCAGGATGTCATCGAAGGTCACGGTCCACCGATGAGTGCCTTGGACAAGTTGCATGGCGTAGAGGCCGTTCACATGGCCATAACGGGCGCTGCTATCGATATGGTTGGTGCCGACGGCGACGCGCAGAAATTTTTGGAATAGGTATAGTTCTTCATTCGTACACCGGCCTGAGATCAATCCGCCGAAGCTTGTTCCTCCGTGCGTGGTCTTGATCGTGCTGATGCGATCGGCCACATATTCCAAGGCCTCTTCCCATGTAGTCTGGACCAATGCCCCATTACGACGAATGAGCGGGTGAGTCAGGCGTTCCGAATGGCTGGTCGCATGGAACCCAAAAAATCCGCGAGCACAGAGATCGCCGTTGTTGCGCCCGGTTCCGTGGGCTGAGTTGACCTCGATCAACTCCTTTCCCTTCGTGTGCACAGTCATCTGGCACCCATCGCCACAGTACCCGCAGATGGTATCGGCTCGCTTCAGCATCCAGGGCCGATATTCATACATCGACAGCCGGCTGGTAATGGCTCCGACCGGGCAGATCTGCACGCAGCCTCCGCAGAACTCGCAGTCCAACGGGTGTGGACCGAAGTGCTTGATCTCCGTCATGGTGCCGCGCCCGACCGGCGCCAATGCCTTGACGTCCATCACCTCGTCGCAGTATCGGACGCAGCGGAGACATTGCACGCAGCGATTCATCTGTGTCTCGATCAGCGGGCTGAAATATTCCTTCTGAAACACGCGCTTGGTTTCAGCGAACCGGCTGGTGGCCGTGTACTGGTGAGAAAAATCTTGAAGGTCGCACTTCCCCCCTTGATCGCAAACCGGGCAGTCGAGCGGATGGTTGGCGAGAATAAACTCAAGGACTGATCGATGGGCATCGTTGACCACGGTCGTGGCGGTACGCACACTCATACCCTCGTCGACCGGGGTACTGCAGGCGGTTTGGAGTTTCGGCATTTTTTCGACTTCGACCAGGCACATGCGGCAGTTGGCATCCGGTTTGAGCTTTGGATGGTAGCAAAAATGGGGAATCATGACGCCGACACGCCGAGCGGCTTCGATCACCAAGGTGCCTTTCGGAACCTTGACGGTCATTCCATCGATCGTTATGCGAACCATCGGGGCTGTGGTCTCAGGCATAGTTGAACTTTGTTATCTGATGATCCGTCGATCTGTTGATCTGAGGATTTGAGGGATATCTTCCACGTAACAGATCATGAGATTGACAGGTTCCCATCAAGGTCTTCCTACCGGCTCAGGTTTGATCAGATTGGCGGCCTCCGCTTCGTGGATGAGATCCACATACTCCTGCCGCCAGTGTTTCAGAGTGCTCTGAATCGGAGCGACTTCCGCATCACCAAACGCACAGACCGTTCGGCCTGCGATGTTCTTACATAGATCCAACAAGGTTTCAAGGTCTTCCATCCGACCTCGTTTGGCCATAATCCTGCGCAATGTTTGAACCAGCCACGAGCTACCCTCTCGACAAGGACTGCACTTTCCGCAGGACTCATGGTAGAAGAATTCCATCAACCGGAGCGCCGCCCAGACCATACTGGTGCCCTCTTCCATGATGGTGACACCACCAGATCCCAGCATCGACCCTGCCGTCGCTACATGCTCAAAATCCAATTTCACATCGAGATGCGCCGGCGTCAGAAAGGGAGCTGAGGCTCCACCGGGAATAAAAGCCTTCATCGGCTTATCTGATCGCATCCCGCCGGCATGTTCGTACACCAGTTCTCGGACGGTCACCCCCATTGGAACTTCATAGTTGCCCGGCCGCTTGACATGTCCGCTTACACAGAACACCCTGGTTCCAGTGCTTTTCGGCGGGGACCCGATCGCTGCAAACCATTCGGGGCCACGGTTCATGATGTGGGGAAGGTTGGCCAAGGTTTCAACGTTATTGACGACCGTCGGTTTATTGTAGAGGCCATGCGTGGCAGGAAACGGCGGTTTAATGCGTGGGAGGCCGCGTTTGCCCTCAAGGGATTCCAAGAGGGCCGTTTCTTCGCCACAGATATAGGCGCCGGCTCCACGATGCACCCACACGTCTGCGTGAATACCGGTACCGAGAATGTTCTTCCCGATGTATCCGGCTGCTCTCGCTTCATTAATTGCCTGCTCCAAAATCCTTGATCCCAGGACCATTTCTCCGCGGATATAGATGTACGCCGTTTCCGCTCCAATGGCATAACAGGCCAACAGGATGCCTTCCAAGACTTGGTGAGGATCGCGCTCCATCAGCTGTCGGTCCTTGAACGTGCCGGGCTCGCTCTCGTCGGCGTTACAACACAGGTATCGGGGACCTTGGTAATCTTTGGGGAGGAAGCCCCACTTCACACCGGTCGGGAAGCCAGCGCCACCGCGTCCGCGGAGGCCGGATTTGCGCACCATCGCGGTCACATCGGCCGGGGCGATTTTCCCCAGCGTGTTGCGGATGGCTTGATAGCCTCCCGTCTTCTCATAGTCCTGCAGCGACCCGGTATAGCCGGGTTGCATCATGTTTTTTAATAAGATCAGTTCGTGTTGTGGCATCTTAATCTCGTGAATCGAATGTCATGTCAGCTGGGTTGTTGCTGAACAACGAGATACGCATGACGTTTCACGCGCCCCGCTCTGAAGGGGCTGGTTCTGGCCACATAAAGGGCCCGCTCTTCAGTGTGCTGGTTCCTGTCGATCGCAAATCAGCCAAAATTCGGTCAAGCTTGTCCTCGGTGACCTGTTCATAATAGTCCTCATTGATCTGCATCATGGGACCGGTCCCGCAGGCTGCCAAACATTCCACTGCGCTGAGGGTAAACAGGCCGTCTGTCGTTGATTCGCCCGGTGCAATCCCAAGTTTGGTCTTCATCCATCCAATCAGCGTATCTGAGCCGACGAGTGCGCACATGAGTGACTTACAGACCTGAATATGGAACTTGCCCACCGGCTTCAGGTTGAACATGGTGTAAAACGTGACGGTCTCGTAGACCTGCGGCGGGGTTATCCCGAGTAACCGGGCAATTTCTTGCATGACCGCCTCGCTCACATACCCCTGATCGCGCTGAGCGACATAGAGGAGCGGGATCAACGCAGAACGCTTGACCGGATAGCGGCTCAGGATCTGATCGATCTCATTTTTGTATTTGTCTATGAACGTCATGTAGCTACAGTCCAGGTGCTGACAAGTTCGCAAGAGCCAAGCTGACAGGGGCCAGATGTCGGCCTGTCAGCCATTTGCGTGTCATCGATCACATTCCCCCATGACCACATCGTACGTTCCGAAAATCGTAATGATGTCGGAAATCAAATAGCCCCGCGCCATATGGTCGAACGCGCCCATGTGGATGAACGAGGGCGAGCGGATTTTCAGCCGGTAGGGACGGGGGCTCCCGTCGCTAATGATGAAAAATCCCAATTCCCCCTTTGGCGCTTCGGTCGGGCAATACGTTTCGCCTTTCGGTGGCTTGAACCCTTGCGTAAAGATAATGAAATGGTGAATCAAGCTCTCCATATCCCGCATCACGAGCTGCTTCGGCGGCGGAATGTATTGCGGCATGTCCGCGATGATTGGGCCCTGCGGCATCTGGTCGAGACATTGAGCAATGATTCGCGCGCTCTGGCGCATTTCCTCAACGCGTATCCAATACCGGTCATACGTGTCACCGTTTTTTCCGACCGGAACCTCCCAGTCCACTTTGTGGTAGGCTCCGTAGGGCTCGAGCTTGCGGACATCGTACGCCACGCCGGATCCTCGCAGAGTTGGACCGGTCATGCCGAAATTGATCGCGTCTTTCCCGGAGATCACCGCGATATCTTTGGTCCGTCCCAACCAAATACGGTTGCTGGCGAGAAGCGACTCATACTCGTCGACTTTCTGTGGGAAGGTTTCCAAGAAGGTCTTCAGTCTGGTCACCAATTCCGGAGTGAAGTCACTATCGACCCCGCCGATCCGATAGTAATTCAGGGTCAGCCTGGCTCCGCAGAGCTGCTCGAACATGTCGAGTAAGGTTTCCCGCTCGCGAAACGTCCAGAAGAACACCGTCATCGCACCGATATCCAAGGCTTGGGCACCCAGCCAGAAGAGATGTCCGAGAATACGCTGCATCTCCGCGACGATGGTACGGATATATTCAGCGCGCTCGGGAACGGTGATTCCGAGGAGTTTCTCGACGGCTCGGACGTAGGCGTAGTTGTTTGCCATCGCACAGACATAATCCAGTCGGTCGGTGTGCGGAATGATCTGCATGTAGGCCAAGCCTTCGGCCAGTTTTTCCACGCCTCGATGCAGATAGCCGAGATCCGGGGTGGCCTTGACGATCCGTTCGCCATCGAGTTCGAGGACGACTCGTACGACGCCATGGGTGCTCGGATGTTGTGGCCCCATGTTCAGCAAGAGTTCTTCCCGTCGATTGGGCGACGAGGCATTGGGGTTCGCCAGGAACAGCTTCCGCTCGGCCTCCGGCACCTCGCTGTCGATTTGCTCCACCGGCGGCTCATCAAGTCGCGGGATAAAGTCGAACTGACTGCGCCAGCCACGTCCCTCAGCGGGGAAGTCTTTTCGTAAGGGATAGCCTTCCGCGTAGTCTTCCGGAAGGAGAATGCGGCGCAGATCCGGATGCCCGATAAATCGGATTCCCATCATGTCGTACACTTCACGCTCCAAAAAGTCCGCGCCGCGCCAGATGCTCGTGACGGAATCGAGCGAGGGATTCTCTTCCGTGACTCTGGTTTTGAGACGGATCCGTTTCCCATGTGGGAGCGAGAGTAACTGATAGATGACCTCGAACCGTTGTTGATCGGACGGATAGTCGGCGGAGCAGATATCCGTGATGTGATCAAAACAGGCTTCCGGAGCATCATGGAGGAAACGCATGACTTCCAGGATCCGAGGCGCTGCGACATGCACGGTCGTCTCCGAGCGCGCTGTGTCGACGTCAGCCGAGAGCACGGCCTCAGGAAACTTGTTGAGCAATGTCTCGATCAGTGCCTGCATCATGTCACATCGCGAAAATCACGTGACTTGTGGGAGATGCGTGAATGGGGAGTCGCGCATCTCCCGCGAGTCTTGCGCGTCGCGCCCGGTTATTTCACAAACACTCTTTCACGCTGGATCTTTTCCTGTAACTTCAACAGCCCATCGAGCAAAGCTTCCGGTCTCGGGGGGCATCCGGGTACATAGACGTCAACCGGCACGATCTGGTCCACGCCCTGCACAACCGCATAGCTGTTGTAGTGATTGCCGGAGGTCGCACAGGAGCCCATACAAATGACATAGCGCGGCTCGGGCATTTGATCATAGATCCGTCGAATGACCGGCGCCATCTTGCGCGAGACCGTCCCCGCGACGATCATCAGATCGGATTGTCTGGGGGAGGCTCGAAAGACACCGGCACCGAAGCGATCTAGGTCATAGCGAGAGGAGACGCTGGCGATCATCTCAATGGCACAGCAGGCCAATCCGAACGTCATGGGCCAGAGCGCCGATTTTCTGGCCCAATTGACGACCGCGTCCAGGTTGGTCGTGACAATGTTGGCGTCGAATTGTCGTTCAAGTAGACTCATGAATAACTCAGGTGAAACGTGAGAAGGTGAAACAAAAGACGGCCGCTTCTACCTTTTCACGTTAGTTAATCCCATTCCAATGCGCCCTTTTTCCACGCGTACCAAAACCCCACGACCAAAATGGCGATGAAAACGACCATCTCCACTAATCCAACCAGACCAAGACTGGTAAAAGCAACGGCCCAGGGAAACATGAAGACGATCTCGATATCGAAAATGACGAACAGCATCGCGATGACGTAATACCGCATTGGAAACTGCACACGGGCGTCCTGGAAGAGCGGGCTTCCACTTTCGTACGGCGCTAACTTGGCTCGATAGGGGTGGTTGGGGCGAAGAAACTTCCCAACATAGAGGGTCAATGTCCCAAGGGCAATCCCTATGGCAATGAAAAGGAGAATGGGTAAATAGTTTTCAGGAACGGGAGCGATGACAACGTTGTCAAGTGTGACACGTGAACTGTCACTGAATATTGGAGAGGTCATCATGCTTCAGTCCTTACGCCGCCGACTGTGTTGTGAGTGCCGAACGAAAGAACGGCTGATACTGCAATCCATCGAGTTTGGGATTCGGCACGGTTTTATGCTGGATGAGAACTTTGAACGTTGTGCCCATTCCGTTTGGTTTCAATAGCTGAATCGCTGCTGTGAGCTCCGGGCTGTCTTGGCTCAGCCCTGTAAGCATCTGCTCAATACCGAGCCCCATGAGAAAACTCATCTGGTTGGTGAAGCCGGTCGTCTGGAGACCCTGTTCCTCGCCGGCGGTCGCTAAACTCGAAAAATCAACATGGGCGGTCATGTCCTGTTCTCCCACATGCAGGAACGGATCCTCGTGAACCGCATGTTGATGGTAACAAAGGAATGTTCCGCGTTTTCGGTCGACAGAGTACAGATCCTGTGCGGTATGGCCGTAATCGATGGTAAGCACAAAACCACGATGGAGACGTTGTGCGACCTGAGTCATCCAATCTACGGCATGGAGATTGACTTCCGTGCGGTACCCTTTCGGCCAGTCCGAACCGATATGGCCAAGATGAGACGCGATCCGATCCGAGGACAGCGGTTTGAGACACTCAACGAACCGCCCATTCCGATAGTCCACCCAAAGTTCCTCAAGGCCACGCGCGGTCATCTGAATGCGGTGAACCGGAAACGAGTCCACGAGTTCATTGCTGAGACACAAACCGGTCAGGTTGTGCGGGGGGATCTGCGCGAGATCATCAACCCAGTGAATGAGATCAGGTCGCTCAAGCCAAGGGGCCAGATTGATACGTTGTGCCTCGCGCATGGCTGGGCTTCGTTCAATCAAGACATAGCGGAGGCGGTGGAACAATGAAGGATAGTCGCGCTGAGAAGTCGATAAGATATGTCGTGCCAATAGCCCTTTGCCTGGCCCCATTTCCACGATGGAGAAGGGACTGGGTTGCCCGAGCAGCCGGTCCATTTGCTCGGCTTGTTTGGCCAACGCTTGTCCAAGAATCGGATGGACATCTGAGCTTGTGTAGAAATCACCTTTTCTGCCGATGCGTTCAGCCGCCGGTTTCGACGATCGCATGTAGTAACCCAACTCCGGGTGGTACAAAGCTAATTCCATGAACCGCGCAAACGGAATGGGACCGGAGGCGATGACCTCCGATGCAATGGCAGCAACGAGTTCTGGATGCCCAGCACTCACGAAGAGCTCCAAAATTTGCAGTCACTATGGAAAAAAGACACCCCGAGAGCATGGGCCAAATGTACCCATCTCCTGGTATTGAAAGGGAGATAGGGTAGCCTCTTGAACTGCGTTAAGTCAAGGTGAAATCAGGGAGAATTGCCCGTCGCCGGATAAGCGATCGAGCCATACTTGTATACAGGCTGAGGCCCTGAGCGAGCTCCTATATTCGCGGTCGTTCCAGCCTGAGCTTCAGAGGTTGCTTCGAGAGATGAATGAGGAAGTTAGCGTGACTGGGAACACTCTTTCTCATGTTCCGTGACACTTCTTGTATTTCTTCCCGCTGCCGCAGGGGCAGGGGTCGTTGCGGCCGACCTTATTCTCGGCCCGTTGAGCCGGAGCAGGTGCCGTGACCGGTTCATCGCCACGGTTCAAGGTCAGTTTGGGTTGTGGGCGTTGGGGGATCGGGTCAGGTGGAGTCGTTGGTTGTTCGCCTTCATGGCGGACGGCCTGCACATGGAACAGCCGTTCCAGCGTGTCGGATTTGACCCGTTCCATCATGCCGGCGAATAGATCGAACCCTTCCCGTTTATATTCGATGAGGGGGTCTTTCTGGCCATAGCCACGAAGCCCGATGCCGTCTCGCAGATGGTCCATCCCTAACAGATGGTCCTTCCAGTGATGATCGATGACCTGGAGCATGAACGTCTTTTCCAGGAAACGCATCAACTCCGGTCCCAGCTCCGCTTCTTTTTTCGTGTAGGCTTCCCGCACGTGGGTTTTGAGATCTTCCAGCAGCGCGTCGCGCCCCACATCGCGCAGAGCATCTCCCCCATCGTGCTTGCCCTGGGTGATATCGAGACCGAACTGCGCATGCATAACCTCGGTCAACCCTTTGACGTCCCAATCCTCAGGATATTGATCCGGCGGGCAATACACATTCAGGGACGATTCTACCGATCCGGCCATCATGTCGTGGAGATCGGTGGTCAGGTTTTCTCCGCTCAGCACGGCCCTGCGGTGACGGTAGATCACTTCACGTTGCTTGTTCATCACGTCGTCGTATTCGAGCAACTGCTTCCGGATTTCAAAGTTATGGGCCTCAACCTTCTTTTGCGCGTTCGCGATCGCCCTGGTGACCATGCCATGTTCGATCGGGACGCCTTCCTCCATACCGAGCTTGAGCATCAGCTGAGACACCCGTTCGGACGCGAAGATCCGCATCAAGTCGTCTTCCAGCGAGAGATAGAACCGTGATGTGCCTGGATCGCCCTGGCGACCGGCTCGTCCACGAAGCTGGTTGTCGATGCGGCGACTCTCATGACGCTCCGTCCCGAGAATATGCAGTCCCCCCACGCCGATGACGTCCTGCTTGTTCTTCTCGCAGTCGGATCGAATATCCTCATAGACTTCAAGCTTGCGGCTCTCGGACATGTTCTCCTCGCGATACAGCACTTGCTTGTACATGAAGTCCGGATTGCCGCCCAATAAGATGTCGGTTCCGCGGCCTGCCATGTTCGTGGCGATGGTGACGGCTCCTTTGCGCCCGGCTTGCGCAACGATTTCGGCTTCCCGCTCATGCTGCTTGGCGTTGAGGACGTTGTGTTTCACGCCATTACGGCTGAGCAGGCCTGCAATTTTTTCAGATTTCTCGATGGAAATGGTGCCGACGAGCACCGGCTGTCCGCGCTCATGGCATTCTTTGATCTCTTCGACGATCGCCAAAAACTTCTCTTTCTCGGTTCGATACACCACATCGGCATAATCCTGCCGGATCATTTGACGATTGGTCGGCACGACGTTGACATCGAGGTTGTAGATCTTGGCGAACTCGGCGGCTTCGGTGTCGGCGGTGCCGGTCATGCCGCTTAGCTTGTTGTACATGCGGAAATAGTTTTGGAAGGTCACGGACGCGAGGGTTTGATTCTCGTTGGCGATCTTCACCCCTTCTTTGGCCTCGACGGCTTGATGTAACCCGTCGCTCCAGCGACGACCCGGCATCAACCGTCCTGTGAACTCGTCCACAATGATGACTTCGCCGTCTTTCACCACATAGTCCACGTCTCGCTTATAGAGCGTGTAGGCCTGTAGGGCCTTGACCACGTGATGGACCATGTCCATGTTGGCCGGATCGTACAGATTGTCCACGCCCAGCAGTTTTTCGACCCGGGCATTGCCGTCTTCGGTCAAGGCCGCCGTCTTGGTTTTTTCTTCAATGGTGTAGTCCGTCTCGGCCTTCAACTGGGGAATAATCGCATTAATCTTGTAATACAGGTCCGTGGTCTGATCGGTTTGGCCGGAAATGATCAGTGGGGTGCGGGCTTCGTCGATCAAAATGCTGTCGACTTCGTCCACGATCGCGAAGTTCAGTTCGCGCTGGACGCACTGGTTCAATGCCGTGACGACCAGATTATCGCGAAGGTAGTCGAACCCATATTCGTTGTTCGTCCCATAGGTAATGTCGGCGCGATAGGCTTCGGGTCTCGTGCAGGGACGCAGGTGTTGCAGCCGTTTGTCGGAGGCCTCGTAGGTCGGATCGTACATAAATGAAGCATCGTGTTGAATGATGCCCGTGGAGAGTCCCAGCGCATGGTAGAGCTGCGCCATCCATTGGGCGTCGCGCTTTGCCAGGTAATCGTTGACCGTCACGAGATGAACGCCTTTGCCTTCCAAAGCATTGAGGTAGACAGGCAAGGTCGCCACCAGGGTCTTGCCTTCGCCGGTTTTCATCTCAGCGATGCGCCCACGGTGGAGGATCATGCCGCCGATCAGCTGCACATCGAAATGCCGCATATTGAGCTTGCGGCGCGACATTTCCCGGCATACGGCAAACGCTTCGGGCAAGATGTCGTCGAGTGTCTGGCCTGTTTCAAGCCGCTTCTTGAAGTCCTGGGTCTTGTCGGCGAGCGCTTGATCGGAGAGAGGAGTGAGTCCAGCTTCCAACCCGTTGATCTGCTCCACGATCGGCCGCAGGGCCTTGATTTCACGATCGTTTTTGCTGCCAAAAATGAGATTGAGTACTTGTGTAACCATAAAAAATGTCGTGGTGAATGACGATGATGTTTGAAAGATGTTTAAAAATAGATCGTGGAGTATACAGCATCTTTTCGGTGAATCCTACCTGATCCTCCGGCACATCGTCGGTGGCTTGACAGGCGTTGTTTCGGTCGCCTAGTATGCGAAAGTTGTTGCATCTGTAGCATGTGTAGGCATGACGTAGGTCGGAGTGGCCCTATCGGAAATGCATTCAAGCATGAACCAGACAATCCGAAAATTTCTTTCAATAGCTCTTGTGCTCTGCATTCTCGCGATCGGTGGCTTGGCTCAGGTACAGGCTGCAGAACATGCCGGGCACCATGCTCAGCATCAAACAGCCACGCACGGGACGGTTCTCTGTTCCTGGATGTGTGCTGCCGGCACAGT
>NIUT01000086.1 GCA_002254365.1 Nitrospira sp. UW-LDO-01 | reverse complement strand
CCCCAGGAAGTGGGGATTGGACGATTCCAGCCCTATGTCCGATTCACCAGCATCGATCCTCGGTACAGTGCCATGCGGCAGGAGTGGGAAACCGGTGTGAACTATATTATCTCCGGGCATAATGCGCGGATTTCCGCGTTTTACCGGTATGGCGATATCAATACAAAGGGCTTCGCCGGTGGGTACGCGCCGAGCACGACTGGCGATAAGGTGGATTCCTTCCACGTCGCTTTGCAGCTGCAGTACTAGTCACTGTAGCGTAACTTAGAACGGTTAGTGTGAGAGAAGGGCTGGAATCCAAATGATGGGTTCCAGCCCTTGTTTTTTCCCCTCATGATCGAGCCTGCCGTGTATTTCTTGCAAATCTGCTAGATGAACACCAATCCGGTAGCTCTGATCTGTTTCCATGCCAGAGAAGTGACAAACCGGTTGTAGCTTGATGCTGTTCCTGGAAACCCCTTACCCATGTCGTGGAGGTGTGGATAGGTCTGAGATGGTTGTTGTGGAGTCGCATTCGAGATCAATTGCGTCAGCCATTGGGCTTGGGAAGTCGGGAGCATGAGGATCTGATCATGCTGAGGCCCTCGGAGGATGAGTCGTGAGCGCTTCCCGACGGACTCACTGGTCACGGTCCCTCCCAACCAAACCAGCCGACGCTCTCTGGCTATTCCCTCATCCATAGGTTGTTTCTTGAGCAGGCCTGTGAGCCATCTGGAAGAGACCGTAGGGCGCGGAGCCTTTTCATCGAACCAAAAACGGACATCAAGATCGAGCCCACGGCGTTCGAGGTAATTCAGGAGCGAGCGTCGAAGCCCTTCACCGATCCAGCTCGGGGTATTTCCAGTACGATCATTGTGCTCAAGATCGTTTTCTGCAAAACCTTGGAACTTGGGTCCAAGAATCCGGAGACCATGTGCGGCGGGATGCAGACCGACCGGGCTGTGTGCGGTCACCGTGAAACGATGCCAAAAGGCCGATTGAATCAGATCGGCTGCGATGAGTTGCCGGATACGCTCAAGAGAGTCGATGGTTTCCTGTACGGTTTCTGATGGACAGCCATACATCAGATAGGCGTGGATCAGGATGTCGGCTTTCCTAAATCCTGCGGCAACCAGTGCAGTCTGATCGACGGTAATCCCTTTCTTCATCTCGTCGAGCAGACGGTCCGAAGCGGCTTCGAGTCCGGCCGTCACGGCGATACAACCGGATGCGGCCAGGAGTCGGCAGAGATCAGGCGAGAAGGCCTGTTCAAAGCGAATATTGCCCCACCAACGGATCGTGATTCGTCGTTCCAAGAGCCCCAACGCCAGTGCTTTCAATGCCGCGGGTGGGGCGGCCTCATCCACGAAATGAAAGCCGCGGCATCCTGTTTCGGCAATGAGCTGCTCGATCTGCTGAATGAGCCGTTCAGTCGGCGTCATTTCGTAGCGACTGATGTAGTTCAACCCCACGTCGCAAAATGTGCACTGCTTCCAATAACATCCATGTGCCACGGTGAGTTTGTTCCAATGACCCTCCGACCACAGGCGATGCATGGGGTTCGTACTATCGAGAATGGTCAGATAGCGATCCAGTGGCAATCCCCGGTAGGTCGGACATCCGATGTCATCCATGGAGAAATCAGTGAGAGAGGGATCATCCGCATACATGACACGATTGTGCTCGCGATACAGCGTTCGGTACAACGCTCCGCGCTGACGCAGTCCTGAGAGATGTTCAATCAAAGACAAGATCGGCCGTTCTCCATTGTCCAGCGTGATGAAGTCCACATAGTCGAACACTCGGGGATCAGTCACTCGACGAAGCTCAGTGTTCACGTAGCCACCACCAATGACGATAGGAAAGTCTGGATACTGCTTTTTGATCGATTGCGCAATGAGGAATGCACCATACAGATTGCCTGGGAAGGGGATGGACAGACCGACGAAGGTCGGTCGAGTTCGCTGGAAATGATCCCAGAAGAGATCCAGTACCCACTCATCTATCAGGCTCTGCGGATCCGCCAGCGACGCGGCGATTTGATCGAACGATGAGGCGCTGCGCCCAATATGCTCGGCATACCGACTCAAACCGAAGTGCCGAGTAATGGTGGCTTGTACGAGGTCGGTGAGATCTTCAAGAAAGAACGTAGCCCATTGTTTGGCCCGGTCAGTGACTGACACCGAGCGCGCGAATGTCCGCCGACCACGAAACCGTGGTCCTTGAGGTAGAACCCCAGGCTGCATCAAGCGACCGGCAAGGTCTGGACTCTGGCCTTGCAAAAACCTAATAACCGGTCCGATCAGTTCCACGTATTGATGCTCAGCTTGCATCATGCGGAGGGCTTCTTTTGGCAAGGAGCTTCTGTTGTTATGCAGTTGTGTGAACACAGATCGTAGCCCGTCAGCACTGAAAAGACGGAGCACCATTTCAATACCGAGGTCAGCCTGTTCTGCCTGAATCCCCCGGGACTGCAGAAATCCGGTCAGGTAGGTGATGGATGGATAGGGGGTATTCAGCTGAGTTAAGGGAGGGATGACCAACAGCACACGTTGAGATGTCATGAGCCCGACATAACACAGTCACGAAGAAAAATGCTATGTCAGAAGGAAGATGGCCATGAGAGGAAGAGGCGTGAGATGCCTGAGCACTACGCTATATGGCTGCGTCACTCGCTAGGAGAGAGTGCTGTAGCGCTATTTCTTGATGTCCAGGATGCTGCCGAGTAAGGAATTGCCAGTTTTGAGAGTCTGAAGATTGGCTTCAAAGCTACGTTGGGCCAGCATCTGTTGGACGGTCTCTTCACCGAGGTCCACATTCGACAGTTCAACCTGGAATTGAGTACCGCCTGTATCTCGTAGAACCGTTGGACCCGATGCATTGTCTTTCTCAACAACGGGAAGGACACCTCCGGTCTGGACTTCGACGAACTCTGTTCTTGATTTCTTGAATCCATCGGTATTGAGGTTGGCGACATTGTGCGCCAGGACTTCGATCTGTTTCCCGAAGGCACCTAAGCCAGAGAGTGCGGTGTGTATGGCGGATATCATAGACACCTCCCTTGGAGATTCTAGTATGCCCCGTCGTGTGCCTTATCGGAGGGTAGAGGGAGAACTTTACTGCAAGGAGAAAGTGGCTGAGCAATCGATATCAATCAGCAGAAACGAACACCATGCTCTAGAGACAACAGCGATTGACACTTCAGACGAGCTCTGGTTCTGCCGATAGAATGGAGGTTCTGGGGTCTCTCACGCATACCTATGACATCTTCCATGAATAGTGCTTCCTCGGACTCAGGGAATGGACCACTCAGCTTTCTGACAGGTGATGATGCCGGCTTCTTGTTGGAAGCGGTCCCTGAGGCCATCTTCTTCTTGGACCGTGACAATTACATCGTGCTGCTGAATGGAGTCGCACAGCAATTGGTTGGTCAAACCCGCACGGCCACCGGGATAAGGTTTCACGACCTAATGGGCTGTGTGACGGTAGGGGAGAGCCCCACATTAGAATGCCCGTTCACTCGAATGAGAAGTGCCGGCGAACTCGTCGTGATTCCTTCTCATATCTGGACTCGAGAGGATGGGACCCAATTTGAGCTGTCACTCTCGTTCTGGCCTCGAGTACAGCAGGGGGTATGTGTCGGTGCCGTCGTGATCGTTCGGGACTTGACCGATGCGATGGAAGTTCAGCGGGATGTGCAACGTGCCGCACGATTGGCCGAGGATGCGCCCAACCCCATTGTGGAGTTTGATGCAACGGGTGCCGTGCTCTATGCCAATACGGGTATGTTGAACTTGATGGGACGGTGTGGGCTGCTTGAGGCCGGGATTGAAGTGATGTTTCCACCAGATCTTTCGGCGATGCTTCGGGACTGTCTCACGACTGATGTGTCATTGCCTCAAGTTGAACATGTTGTGGGGAATCGGGTCATTGCCTGGTCGTTCTTTCCCCTCAGAGATCTTGAACTGATCCGTGCGTATGGGCTCGATATTACCTCGGATGTTGCGTTGCGTCGTGCAAAGGAAGCCGCGGAGGAGTCAGCACGGGCGAAGGGGATTTTTCTTGCCACGATGAGTCATGAGTTGCGGACTCCTATGAATGGGGTATTGGGCTGCACGCAGCTACTTCAAGATACCTCACTAACCGACCAACAACGGGAGCTTATCGAGACGATGCATCGCTCCGCAGAAGCGTTACTGACATTAGTCAACGATATTCTGGACTTTTCAAAAATTGAGGCCGGAAAGATGACCTTGGAGGTGGCCAACGTCAACCTGCGAGGACTCATTCACGATGTCACCACCTTAACGGAGGGGTTAGCCGCTCATAAAGGTCTGACGCTCTCAGTGGAGATTGAGTCCGGTGTGCCAGAAGAGTTTCGTGGTGATCCAATCAGGTTGAGGCAGATCCTGTTCAATCTTGTCGGGAATGCGATCAAGTTTACACAACAGGGAGGCGTCACGATTGCGGTTGCTGTGAAGTCCGAGTTGTCTGAGAACACAGACACGGTGGTGTTGCACTGGAGTGTTCGTGATACAGGTATCGGGTTGACTTCGGAACAACAGGCTCAACTGTTTAAAGCTTATGCCCAGGCCGAGGCGTCCACCTCAAGGCGATTCGGCGGGACCGGACTTGGTCTGATGATTTGTCGCCAGCTTGTCGAGTTGATGGGAGGAACCATCTTGGTCTCCAGTCAGTTCGGCGAGGGCAGTACCTTCAGCTATACCACCAATCTACTTCCAGCGATTTTTCGAGAGGCCAGGGCCCTTTCCGTAGGAACAGCGCAATCTGTTTTCAGTGAGCAGAAGATTCCGAAGAGGGTGTTGGTCGCGGATGACAACGAAATCAATCAAGTCGTAGCCTGCAAGTTCTTGCAAAAGTTGGGCTGTCAGGTTGAGGTGGCGCGCACAGGACGAGAAGCGGTAGAGGCGATTACCCGAACGACATACGATATTGTGTTGATGGATTGTGAGATGCCTGAAATGGATGGGTATGAAGCGACACGCGAAATTCGTCGTCGTGAGGAAGGGGCACTCAATCATCTCCCGATCATGGCGCTCACCGGTCATGCATCCGATGAGGATGCGCAAAAGTGTCGCCAGGCTGGTATGGACAAGGTGGTGACGAAGCCGTTGACATTACCCGCCCTAAGGGCAGGTCTTCAGGAATTGTTACGACATTCCTCCCCATAAACCGCTCTAACTGTCTCATTCGGCGACAAGGAAAATGAGGTAGATTCTAGCTCGCCAGTTCGGTAGAGTAGCGTCTATGGTGCCTCAATCTACGGCTGAGCGTGTCATCCTCTATGGCGACTTTAACTGTCCGTTCTGTTATGCCCTGCATGAAAGGCTGCATGATGTGGGTGTAATCGACCGGTGTGAGTGGCGCGGAGTCCAGCACGCACCGCAGTTGCCACGTCCCATGAAGCCATGGAGTGGCTCATTAGGTGCGGAGTTGCGACATGAAGTGACGATGGTGCAGCGGTTGGCACCAGGGTTGCCGATCGCGTTGCCACCTGGGAAACCGAATACGCTTCCGGCGATTGAACAAGCAATCGCGCTCCTACAAAAGGAATCAAAGTTGGGGATGGATTTTGTTCGGCGAACATACCACGCGTTTTGGTGCGACGGGCAAGACATTTCTGATCCAGAGGTTTTGAAGGAGTTGGCAGAGGGACATGTTGTTGAGGACGGTGACGGACGCAATCATGTTCTTGCTCAGAAATGGGAAACGGCGTGGCACGCGACTGGTCAAAATGGGGTTCCCCTCCTGGTCTCTCCAGAGGGCGATTTGCTCGTCGGCTGTGTGCCGATCGAACAGGTGAGGCAGTTCTTTCAAGTCTAGCAGTCTGCTGAAAAACTCAACATGTGTGCTTCGACAAGCTCGGCACGAACGGGAAACCCTCATAGGTCCAATGCTCTTCTCGCTCATCCTGAGGCTCTCGAAGGATGANCTGCTGAAAAACTCAACATGTGTGCTTCGACAAGCTCAGCACGAACGGGAAACCCTCATAGGTTCAATGCTCTTCTCGCTCATCCTGAGGCGATCGAAGGATGAGCAGAGGGTTTTTCAGCAGACTGCTAGAGATATACTGACCGTGATACAGTCACTGTTGGCTATTCCCTCTAGATCTCCTTGGTTTGTGTGATCCGTCCAAGTTGCTCTCCGCGTTTGCTCTCGGGATCAGCCATGCGCTGATGAGGATCCAAGACGATCAAGAAACGTTAACTCTGCAATCGCAGATTTATCGAGATCACCTTTCCCCAGTGCCATCAACCGCTGGTATTGTGCAAGGGTTGCCTGGGCGACAGGAAGCGAGAGCCCTGCCTGTTCGGCCAAATCGAGTGCGATGGCAGAATCTTTTGCTGCATGGGCTGCGGAGAAATAGCAGTCGTGCGCACGTTGCTGCATGTCGTCTCCGTCTGTCTCCAGCACGCGAGAGGCGGCACCTGTTTGGCTGAATACGTCACGCAACAGCGCCAGATCAATTCCCAGCGCTGCTCCAAGTCCTAACCCCTCGGCCAAGGCAGCGGTATTACTGTTCATCACCATATTCACCAGGGCTTTGACCTTCGCGGCTTCGCCGGGTTGACCGATGTAGCGCACGGTCGTTCCAAGGGCGTCGAGTATGATCTTTGCCCGGATATAGGCTTCGGCGCTGCCACCGCACATGAGGTATAGGGTGCCTTGCCTGGCCTGGGTGATGCTCCCCGCCATGCAGGCTTCAAGGCATAGTCCTCCTTGGTCGGCAACCAAGCCAGCGATGTCTTGATGGGTTTTGGGAGAGAGGGTGGCGCAATTGATAAAGAGCCGACCTTGAGCACTGCCTAGGAGACTAGTCTTGTCGGTTGCAGAGAAGATAGAGCCCATCGCTGTGTCGTCGGACACCACGGTGATGATAATGGACGAGCGGTCGGCAACGTCGGCTGGTGTTTGTGCCTGATGGACACCGAGTTCAGCAGCCAAGTCGACAACGGCTGTGGGGTCAAGATCATAGAGCGATGTCAGATGGAGTCCTCGTTCATGGAGACAACGGGCCATGTTGGCGCCCATCCGACCGATTCCGACGAAGCCAATACTCTCGGTTGGTTCAGTCATATGCGGTGATCCTGGTGCGACGAATAGTCCGACTTTTTAGAGCTGACGGGTTTCTGTGGATTGTGGTTGTTGCAGTTTGTTCCATTTGAGATTGGTTTTCCCATCCGTCGTGGTAAACCCATGATCGTTGAAGGCGATCACGCTCACACGTTGTTGTTTTTTTTGTGCTGGGTGCAGTTGAGGAAGACCATCCTTTGATCGAACTGTTCCTTTGAGACTGTCCACGATCAACAAGTCTGTTGCAGCCGATGGTTGGATAGCCCACACAAAGGTGGCGGGACCGCCGGCATAGGTCCCGGAACCTTCCCATTGCCCAATTAAGTCAGGGTCAACGGTCTTTAGTTGGAAGACAGGCACACTGGTTGCCTCCCGGCGTAGGTTCCAGAGCTCAGCCGGAACACGTGAAGGGGGCTGATCAGTCACGACCCGTTTCCAATTGGCCTGAACACTTCCAGTTGTGGCGAATGAATTCGGCGCAGTGATTCGATACGTCCCCTTCCACCCGAGCCCCTTGAATGTGTTCGCTCGTTCCAGGGACCACAAGCCGGATTCGGCATTCAAGATGCCATCAAATTCCATCATCGAAGAGAGAGACCATTCCAAGTTCGGTTTGATGACCAGCAGAAGGTCATGCTGGGTTGTGCCACGTGAGACGCGTGTATGCCAGGTCCCGATGAGACTCGTCGGATCAATAGACGTGGATTTCTTGGGCCCGTCCTGAGGAGTCTCGTGAGCCGGGCGTGTTTGCGTGAGTGTCACGGGCGCTGTGCGAGAGCCGGCGTCCCGTGGTGAACTCAGTTCAGCTACGGGGCTGGTGAGCGTGGAGGGGATGGTTGCGGTCAAGGTGGCGCCGTACCGTTCGGCAACATTCCGACTCAGCCGTGTGACGGCGTCAGCGAGATGCTTCTGTTTGGTCGAGGCGACGATCACGGTGATCAGCTCATCCTCGTGCAGAAACGTCAGGCGGGATAGAGAGGCCGAATCGATTCTGACTGCTCCCTCGCCAAGGCCAGGAATGAGCTGACTGTCACGCCGAAGGCGCTCTTTATTAAACCAGGCCTTACGGTCCTGACCGGAGCTGTCATGAAGTTGAACCGTGACGGTATTGCCTTCATTCCGATGGGCCTTGAAAAGGCAAGTCTTTGGTTCTGACGATGCCCCTTCTTCCACCGGCTCCCCGAGCGCCTGTTGCGCCTCTGCAACGGTGAGCAATGAGCAGGGATCGGTTTTCGAACCAAATAGACTCCCCACCTTTCCACATGAGAGTAGAACGAGGGGAACAAGAAGCCAGGTGTAGGATCGTATGGGGCGGAGCATCACACTATGAACTCAATCATCGTTGGTGGGGAATTGTACCTTGAACCAGATCCCAAGCGCCAGGGGAGAAACAGGAGTACGGGACACCTTTCCCTGTGCGACCTAGGTAGGGCCTTGTCATGTGAACGGAACGGGTGAAAGCCGTCGGCACTCAGTCGGCCAAGAATTTTAGTGCCGCTCCGTTGATGCAGTACCGGAGGCCCGTGGGTTTCGGACCATCCTTAAACACATGTCCTTGGTGGCCTTCGCAACGGGCACAGTGGACTTCTGTCCGGGGGATGAAGAGTCCGAAATCCGTCCGCGTTTCTATGACCCGAGGATCGATCGGCTGCCAAAAGCTTGGCCAGCCGGTCCCGCTATCAAACTTATGCACAGACGAAAATAGTGGGAGGTCGCACCCTGCGCAGTAGTATGTGCCGGCCTGGTGATTTTCATGCAGTGGGTTGACGAACGATCGTTCCGTATCTTCGTGTCGTAAGACACGATAGGCCATAGGGGAAAGCTGCCGTTTCCATTCCTCGTCCGTCTTTGTGATTTTGACGATGGGATCGATGTGAATAGTCGGTGGCATAGGGTCTCTCCTTCCTGGGCTGGAATCACTGCTTCTCAGTCGAATAATGAACTGAAGTCTTACAGAGTTTTCACAAAGGCACGCCCATCCCTGTGACGGGATCATAAAATGGTACGGATCGGGAATCCAGAATGCAAGGGGCTGCGGTCAACCAGGAAACGGTTGTCTCCTCAAGGAGGTATCACCGCCTCACAGGAGATGAGTATCGGTTACTCATCGGGAGAGGTTTTGCGAAGCAACTGCCAGACTTTCCAATGGGATGGATGTGGCTCGGTTCGTTCCGGCTGCGAGAGGTTGATCTGAACATCATAGAGGCCTGTACTCAGATTCTCCACTTGAGTCACGGGATACCACCATTCATAGCGTTGTTCCCATCGATCCCGACAGACCAACCTCACGTAACATCGACTCACGGGTTTCATGCGGATCGGGGCATCCGGTCCCAGCACGATAGGGATCGAATGGATTTGGTGCCGGGACCCTGGCGGGTGCATCGTTCTGACAGAAAAATTGCCTTCCCATCCACTGAGCTGGAGAAGACAATCGTAGGCTATTCCAGGTCCGACGTTCTCCAACTCAGGGGTGAGTGTCACGATCCGTCCCGCCTTGAGGACCGAGAGGTTGGTGATGCTGAGAGCAGGTTGCTCAGCGCGGAAGTCGTCCCAGAGCCGAGTCACAAATTCACGCCAGTAGAAAATCCCTACTCCGACTCCGATAATGAAGATCAGAAGGCCGATCAGTAACAGCCAGTCCATAGGTCCGTAGGTGTTCGGTTCAGTTGGCCCTGAGGTTGAAAAATAGGGAGAACCTACGTGGCGGCGGGGCGAGTGTCAACTCGCAGACATAGGCTTTGACTTGATCAGGTCTGAAACAGGAAAGCCAAGCTGCTGAGCTTTCGTGACTAACTGTTGATAGGTTGTTTCGTCGAGTCTCTGAGTGCGAGACAGGATCCAGAGGTAGCGACGGTCCGGTGTCCCGACGAGGGCGGTGCGGTAATCCGGGTCAAGGTCAAAGATCCAATAGTTCCCTTCTCGAGAGGGACCTACAAGTCGTGCGAAAAAATTATCGAACGTAACGGCCAATCGCGCATTGGTGGTGCGGTCTATGACCGTCGCCACACCCTCAGCCTGTTCGACTTGACCACTCTGTGTCACGCATTCGTTATGTACGCCAATCTTGCCGTCCGGACGAGTGGTATAGATCGCCTTGGAATCCACGCAGTGTCGTTGGAACCACATGGGGCGTCGAGCGATCTCGTACCATGTCCCGGCGTACCGGGTCAGATCCACTGAGGCGATGGTGGAAAGCGGCTGCTTCGACTCGATCGCAACGCAACCTGTGACGATCAACGACCAACAGCTCAGGATGAGAAGTGAGATAGTCTTCACGGCAGACTCCCGGTAGAAAGTTTATCTATGAGGGGTCTATGGCGCCTCAATACAGTACCCTTGCGCCTGGTTTGAACGTGAGGTAGTACCAAACCCATTCCGACATGACCCGCACTCGATTTCGGAATCCGATGAGAAAGAAAATATGGACCACGCACCAGAGCACCCAGGCCAAAACCCCTGATGCGCGGATTGGACCGAATTGTGCGACCGCCTTGGCCCGGCCGATGGTAGCGAGCATGCCACGATCTGCATAGGCAAAGGCGGGTCGTTGTTCTGGAGTCAGCTTTTGATTGATCAGATTGGCAACATAGCGTCCCTGCTGCATGGCGACAGGTGCTACTCCTGGCAACGGGCTCCCATTCCGTCCGAGACAGTGGGCTGCATCGCCAATGACGAAGATCCATGGGTCATCAGGGATGGTCAGATCCGGGTGAACTATGACCCGACCAGCGGAATCTTGCGGCGCTGACAGTGTGTTCAACAGCGGTGATGCTCGATTACCTGCCGCCCAAACAATATGCGTCGATGGAATCCATCCGGCGCCAATCTGGACACCATCGGGGGTGACTGCGGTGACCAGGCTGTTCAGTTTCACCGTCACTCCCATGTGAGTAAGTGCGTCGGCAGCTTTGACGGACAGTGTACGGTCAAATCCCGGGAGAATGCGTGGACCGGCCTCCACGAGAATGATCGAAAGATCCTCCCTGCGGAGATGAGGATAGTCCGGTCCCATCGCCTTCCGTCCGATCTCAGCCAGCGCACCAGCGAGTTCAACCCCTGTGGGGCCTCCTCCGACAATCACGAAGGTCAGGCGAGGGGACGAGCCGCTTGTTGCTCGGTGGCGTTCGGCTTCCTCGAACGCAATCAGCATGTTCCCACGCAGTCGGACTGCGTCCGTCATGGTCTTCATTCCTGGGGCATAGGACTCCCATTCCTCATGTCCGAAATAGGCGTGACGTGATCCTGGCGCGAGAATCAAGCTGTCGAACAACATCGGTGGACTCCCTTGGAGACGGACCATCCGCATGGAGCGGTCGATCGACAGTACGTGGTCCATCATGACGCGGACATTCGGATGTGAACGAAAGACGGTTCGGAGAGGCCATGCAATATCGCCAGGGGAGAGCGCTGCGGTCGCGACTTGATAGAGCAGGGGTTGAAAGAGATGGTGATTGGCACGATCGATGAGGATGACCTCGGCGTGGCGGATTGAGCGCGCAGCTGTCAGGCCTCCGAATCCTCCGCCGACAATGACGACCCGCTTCTGATCCATCACGTTCTGCTCCGTGAGGTGTTAGCCTGTCGGCTCGCTGTCGAGCTTATGCGCTTTGCGCCCACCAGAAACCAGATGGTAGTCCGGGATCTGTCCTTCTATCATCAACTTTGCCATGTCGGCGGCACGAGCTACGAGTTCTTGTGCCGCTTCACGTAGCTCACGGCTGTTCTGCACTTCGTGGATATTTCGTTCCATATCTTCCGCACTCCAACCGCGTGAGTGCGCAATGAAGGGAAACTGTGGAAACTGACAGCCGATCTCAGCCCAAAAGGTCATGAGCTGGCCTGCCACGCCCTGCACGTTGTCCTGCCCACCCATGATAATAAAGGCCGCCACCTTGTCCTTCAGCAGGTGTTTGTTCGCGATGGTCTCCTGATTTTGGATGCAGTTCATCCGTTCGACCATCTTGAAGTAGAGGCTGCTGGCGTTTCCCCATCGAATCGGGGTCGAAACGAGAATGACGTCGGCCCAATGGACGATCGCTTCATACACCTGATCAAGTTGATCCGTAGGATCCATCTGCGTGATGGAACAGGGCCAAGTGCAAGCCTGGGCGGATTTTGAATAGAACCCCTCGCAGGCTCGAAAGTTCAGCTCGCGCAACTTGATCAATTGTGTTTCCAGACCAAGCTGTGCTTTTGCATGGTTGAGCGAAACTTCCAGCAGGGCATCAGATGTACTGTACCGAGGATGTTCAACCGTCATGGCGGTCGTTGCAATTCCCACAACTCGAATTGGCCCTGGCTGGCGAACGATAGGGCGGGCGAGTGAGTGGGGGGCGTGCGCCTGTTTCTTGCGCTTGGTCACGGACGAGAGGTCGATGTACAGCCGCCCCTGCTCGATCTTGGTTATATAGGTCGGGACTTGATCCGCTTCATACCCAGGCTCTCCTTGACCAGTGTCGCGGTGAAATTTCCAGTAGTGCCACGGACAGACCACATAGTCGCCGTCGAGTCGGCCTTTCCCAAGCGGACCACCCGCGTGATTACAGACGCCGGAGATTGCTGAAAACTTCTCATTTTTGCAGGAAAGAGCAATGCGAGTTTTCCCACACTGCACCTCTTGAAGCTCTCGTTGACTGAGTTCATCAACCGATCCGATATCCGTCCATTGGTTTTCGGGCATGCAGATCTCCTTGGCCTCATGAACGCTTAATGAATCCGGATGATGAGATGTGCGTGAGGAACAGGCTACGATTCAGTCAATGAAGAGTCAATGGTATAGATCGTAGGTCAGGCCGCGCGCTTGGTGGGAGTCCGATCCTCTGCGGTGAGGCCCGCACCATGATGTTTCATGGATGGAGGGCGACGGTGGGCGGGTTGTTCGCAGAGTAGTCGTGCCCCCGGTTGGAAGGTGAGGTAGTACCAAGCCCATTCGGTCATGACACGGACTCGGTTTCTGGGACCGATGAGGAAAAACACGTGGACGATACACCAGAGTGCCCAGGCCAGGAAGCCGGAAGCACGTATTGGGCCGAATTGTGCTACGGCTTGGCCTCGACCGATCGTGGCCAACATGCCGCGGTCTCGATACAGAAATGGTGTACGCTGCGCGGGAGAGATCTCCTGATCGATCAACTCGGCAACATACCGACCTTCATTCATGGCAACAGGGGCAATTCCCGGTAGGGGTGTCCCGTCACGATCCAGACAGCGCGCCGCATCACCAATGACGAAGAGCCACGGTTCTCCAGGGATCGTCAGGTCTGGTTGAACGTTGACCCGACCATAGAGATCCAGATCGACGCCGAGGGTCTTCAGGAGAGGTGAAGCTGTATTGCCGGCCGCCCAGATCACATTGGATGACGCGATCCATTCATCACCGAGCCGGACTCCCTCGGCACGAACCTCAGTCACTGACTTGTCCAGTTTGACGGTGACCCCCATCTGTTCCAATACGCTCAGGGCTTTGGCGGAGAGTGTGGGAGTGAATCCAGGCAGGATACGTGAGCCGGCTTCGACGAGAATGATCGAGAGATCCTCCAGGCGTAGGTGAGGATAATCCGGCCCCATGGCTTTTCTGCCGATTTCGAGCAGTGAGCCGGCGAGCTCAACGCCTGTGGGTCCACCTCCCACGATCACGAAGCTGAGGCGATTTTGCGTGCCGGTGTCGGCCCGCTGCCGTTCGCCTTCTTCAAACGCGAGCAGAATCCGCTCTCGTAAGTGAACGGCATCCGCCATCGTCTTGAGCCCTGGGGCATTCGTCTCCCACTCCTCGTGTCCGAAATAGGCATGGCGTGATCCTGCAGCGACGATGAGAGCATCAAACTCGATGGGCGCACTGTGACGCAGGTGGACCACGCGCGCGGTCCGATCGATCGATAGGACCTCATCCATGACGATCCGTACGTTCGGCTGTGAGCGGAACAAGCTCCGCAGGGGCCAGGCAATATCGCTGGGTGATAATGCTGCTGTGGCCACCTGGTACAGCAGCGGCTGGAAGACATGGTGATTCGTGCGGTCGATCAAGATGACATCAACATCACGCAAGAAGCGCGCGGCTGTCATGCCGCCAAACCCCCCTCCGATAATGACGACACGTTTTCGCGTCATGGGGCGAGAGAAACGGGCAGATTCTTCCACCGGTTCGCATCCTTTGATGAATCAGGGGACCTGCTTGGGTTGTCTGACGAAACAGCGGGGAAATCGTAGTCCCACGACTAGCATAGGCGTCTTCTCTCTCTTCATCGGCTGGACCCGTATTTTCTTGAGCACGATCGATGATACCGCTCCTTATCTTGGCTTCATGGGTGATCCTGCTACACTTACTTCGATAGATTGAAGCCTCCCGTTCTATCCTGTGCAAGAAACAAGGAGTCCTCCTTATGGCTATCCGTCCCTGTTTGCGGATGATTGGATTTCTATGGTGTGCCGTTGTCGTGCACATGATCGGGGGATGTTCCAGTACCTACTATACGGCCAATGTGAACGGTGAACAGAAGGTCTATCGGGTGGACGAACAAGGCGGGAAGACGCTGGTGTATGAGACCGACCTGCAGGGCAAGACCACCATCTATGATGCCGATGATCCGATGGCTAAGCGGCAGGTGGCCTCGCAAGAAGTACCGGGGGAGCTCAGTCTGAAGAAAAAATGGCAGTCTGACCAGGCAAACAGTGGGTCAAAACGACAGCCAAACGACCCCGTCTATGTGGATCTTGCACCAGCTGAATTAGATGAACCGATGCAGAAGGCCGAGCGCACCAAGGGAGCAGTGGCAGATCAGATTCGGAGTGAGTTCGTCGCAGACCCCATGATTAAACTCATCGAGCGAGATCAGGAACGATCCGGGTTATTGAAGCCTCATCTGTCGGGTGGTGTGGATGTCGAGGTGTCACCGAAGGTATCACTCAAGGAAGCCTACGGAATCGATCGAAAAACCGGAAAGCCCGTGAGGATGTTGGCGGTCGTCTTTGAAGCCACGATTACATCACAGACACCACCCGCAACCTATACCGTATCGGAGTCCGGTCATGCCCAGCGAAACCTTGAAGTCTCCAAGCGATTTGCGAAGCAGGTAAAACAAGTCATCCTAGAAAAAATCGGTCCGAATATTCCCGCGCACTGAGCATTGTCTCCTCCCATGCCATGTCACGCAAAATACTCCTGTCTGTTTTCTCGTTTGTGTTTCTCCCAGTCGTGAATGTAATAATATCGGCCACCGTGGAGGATTGATGCAGTGGCCAAGCTCCAACCATCTGACTCTCGCATCACGATAGCCGATACTGCAGAGGGGTTGCGCATCGGCATGCCTTGTCGCCGAAGCTGGTTCGTCATCTGTTTCCTGGCGTTCTGGCTCTGTGGTTGGGCGGTGGCAGAAGTGATGGTTGCACGCCAGTTTATGAAGGGCGATAGCCCGCCCGAGGGAGAATTGTTCATGTTAGCCTGGTTTGCTGTCTGGACTGTCGGTGGAGTGGTGGCCATCTATGCATGGTTGTGGCAGCTGATGGGGAAGGAAATTCTCACGGCGCGTGGACAGACGTTTAATATACGACGCGATATCGGAGGATTCGGGTTTGATAGGGAGTACAACCTCGTGCAAATGCGGGACCTTCGCATCGGATCGGTCGGAGCAAGTCCGTTGGACTTTTCATCCAGTTTTCAGTTGTGGGGAGTTGGAGGCGGAGTGATTGTCTTTGATTATGGAGGGAGAACCATTCGTTTCGGTGCAAGCCTTGACGAAACAGAAGCGAAGCAAGTTGTGACGGCTATCAACCGGCGCTTCCACATTCCTGATAGCTCGCTCCCCCAAAAGTTCGTTCAAAGACCGCCGAGCATAGCAACATAGATTTCCATTCCGGTTTTTAAACCGTATATACCGCATAGATTCAGTAGGGGCCAGGCTCTGCATTGTTGAACCGTCCTGCTTCGAGAAGTGACTTTGCTGTTTCTACTACGGGTAATAGGTTGTGTGCGTTAGTCTGGATTTCTTCGGCGAGCGCACTACACGAAAGGAGGGAACACTCTGGACTGTTGCAGCACACGCTGTTGACGACATCAAATCCAGCAAGGACCTTGTGTTCTGGAATGTGGACAGTAGTCTTGAATGAGGGCTCTGGCCCGTACGAAACCCACTGCGTTTTTGCTTCATCATACACCTGCTCATACACCTCGTAATAGAACATGGTTGTGCTGGCGAGTTCGATCCCATGCTCCTGGGCGATCTGCTCAATGATGTCGGGAGACTCGAACAACCAATAGCCGTTTCCTTGAGTTGCAGCCATTCCCGTCTGGTGTTACCCTTTCGCCGCTGGTCCACGATTCTCCTAGACTTATCGCAAAGACCGGGTCGATGAGGACGGGATGACGATGCTTACCGATCCAAAAGGGCAGGAGGCACGCCTCAGAGCGGATCAATTTCTTCGTGCCCTTGTCGAAGGGACCGTCGCATCGACTGGAACGGATTTCCTCCGCGAGTTGGTCCGTCATGTGGCGGGAGCGCTCGGGATTCGCTATGCCTTTGTGGGATATCTTGAACCGGATTCCCGTATCCGGACGCTGGCCTTTTGGAAGGGCGATGGCTATGCGGATGAGATGGAGTACGATCTGGACGGCACACCCTGTACGAAGGTCATCCAGGGTGAAACCTGCCACTACGCTCAGGATGTACAGAAGCTGTTTCCTCGTGATGCCGACCTCACCACGCTGGACGTGACCAGTTATCTCGCGGTTCCCTTAAAAGCTCCGAAGGGAAATGTCCTCGGCCATCTCGTGGCCATGGACGTTAACCCCATGGTGTTGACTGCCGAAGAAATCGACGTCTTTAGGCTGTTCGGCGAGCGAGCCGGAGTAGAAATCTATCGTCAAACAATCGAATGGGCGCTACAAGATCGGGAGCGAATTCTCCGCGCAATCACGGAAGCGACGGTCCCGACAGTCGGCGGAGAGTTTTTTCAGTCACTCGTGAAGCACGTGGCGACCGCGCTGAGTGTGGACTACGCGTATATCTCCGAATTGAAACCGGACGGTTCCAAGTTCCAATCCAAGGCTGCATGGGGGAAGGATGGGTTTTTACCGCCGTTCGACGTACCGGCTCAAGGCCCCTGCGAGGCGGTCTTAACAAAGCATTGTGTGCATCATTCGGACAGGCTGACCTCGCTCTATCCGCATGTCCAATTGATTCAGGATCTCGGCGTCGTGAGCTATTGTGGTGTGCCAGTGGTGGATTCATCAGGGCTGGTGCTCGGGCATCTGGCTGTGATGGATTCAAAGCCCTTACACGATGAAACGCGAGTGCCCTCGGTGTTGAGTCTCTTTGCGACCAGAGCAGCAGCAGAAATTCAACGGTTGCGCATGGAAACAATGTTGAAAGAGAACGAGGCTCAATTGCACGATCTGTTCGACGAAGCACCGATCGCGTATGTGAACGAAGGGGTAGATTCGAAATTCATCCGTGCCAATAAGACGGCCCTCAAGACCCTTGGGATCACTCGAGAGCAAGTAGGAGGAACTTTTGGGAAATCGTTTATTCCTGATACGCCGGACGCACAACGCCGTCTGAAAGATGCGTTCGATGCGATTGAGAATGGAACAGCTACGAGCGGAGTCGTACTGGAATTACGCCGAAAGGACGATGGGAAGCCGCTCTGGATTAAATGGTGGTCCCGGCCTGATTCGAGCGGCACGTTTACCCGCACTATGTTCATTGACATCACCGAGCAGGTGATGATGGAGCAGGAGAAGGCGAGGTTGGAGGCCCAGGCTGTCTACCTGCAGGAAGAGATCAAGGGGAGCCATAATTTTGAGGAGCTCATCGGCTCGTCGACTTCGCTCAAGAAAGTGCTCAAGGGAGTGGAGCGAGTGGCGCCGACGGATTCAACGGTGCTGATCACTGGAGAAACCGGGACGGGAAAAGAACTGATCGCGCGGGCAATCCATAATCTTAGCCCACGAAAAGACCGTCCGTTAGTGAAGGTGAACTGCGCGGCGATTCCAGCCGGCTTGATCGAAAGCGAACTGTTCGGTCATGAGAAGGGAGCCTTCACTGGCGCATTGACGAGGAAGATGGGTCGGTTTGAAGTGGCAGACAAGGGGACGATCTTTCTCGATGAGATCGGCGAGCTGCCGTTGGATCTGCAATCGAAGCTCCTGCGCGTGTTGCAAGAAGGTGAATTTGAACGGGTCGGAGGGACCCAGACCTTTAAGGTCAACGTGCGTGTGCTTGCCGCGACGAATCGAAACCTTGAGCAGCTTTCTAAATCCGGACAGTATCGGCCGGATCTCTACTATCGCCTCAACGTGTTTCCGATTCACTTGCCGGCATTGCGTGAACGGGAAGGGGATATTCTACTCTTGGCCCAATACTTTGTGCGGAAACTGTCGACGAATCTGGGAAAGAAAATTGATCGTATCCCAGAACGGATGATGACGGCCCTCCAACGGTATCAATGGCCGGGCAATGTGCGTGAGCTGGAGCATGTCATCGAACGGGCGGTGATTTTGAGTGACGGGTCGGAGTTAGAACCGATTGAGTGGTTCTCAACACCAATTGGGAAAGTCGACCATGAGTCTTTACAGACATTGGAAGAACTGGAACGTGATCACATCGTTCGAGTACTGGAACACACCAACTGGCGTGTCAGCGGCGACAAAGGTGCGGCGAAGATTCTAGGCCTCAATCCCACGACGCTGGAAGCACGGATGAAGAAACTGGGAATTACGCGCGTGAAAGCTGAGAGGTGAAGTGTAAAATGAGACTTTGAATATCGTAGTCGAATTGTGCCTTCTCCCCCGAATCTTGTGCCGCTAGCCGATCGTTCATTCCCAAAAACAATTCCCAATTAATTGCGACACTCCCAATATGTTGGGAATCGAGTTGTTTCCCAC
>NIUT01000085.1 GCA_002254365.1 Nitrospira sp. UW-LDO-01 | reverse complement strand
CATGACTACTCTATTGGGTCCGAACTGCTGCGTGCCGCCGACTGCGCGGCCACACCGGGGTGCACGAGCACGGAAGGCTCGTTTCGGGCGCTGAGCACCTTCCGCATCACCACGGATGCTGACCCGACGGGCACCGATCCGAGTGTCTTTACTTATGTCGGTCATGCCTATGACGGCAGTCAAACCATTCCAGGGGCTAATTCTCCGCTCTATGACGATCAGCCGTATCTGGTGCCCAACGGCGATGGGACGCTGGACCGAGCCGTGTCCATGACCTTTCATAATCTGACGGCAGGGGAATACTTTTTGTTTGTCGGGGGAACGAACTATGCCGCCGTCACAGCACCGGCGCGTGGCACGGGTCTCACCCTGAGCGTCACTCCGGTCCCAGCGCCGGCGGCGGTGTGGCTCTTCGGCAGCGGGCTGGTGGGTCTTGCCGGACTGGCGCGGCGCCGGATGGCCATGAGGAGCTAGGTTGCGCGCGTCGTGTTGTGAGTTTCGGGTTGATGCCACCACGCAACTCGAAACCCGAAACTTGAAACGTGAAACCTGCATTGTGAAGCGTGAAGCGTCGCACGTGAAACTTGAAACCTGAGACTTGAAACCTGAAACCTGAGACTTGAAACGTGCACATCCATCCAGAAGTACCACAAAAGGATTTCCTATGATCACTACACGTCAAACTCTACAACGCAGTGCACTCCTGGCAATCGGGTTGCTTGCCCTCACCGGTGGCCAGGCACTGGCGCAAAGTTATGTCTTCAGCGATCTCGGCACGGTCAATGGGGCGAACGATGGTTTTCTGGCGTATCGGGTGAATAGTCAGGGCACGATCGCGGGCAATCAAAATGTTGCCGTGAACGATGGGCAGGGGACGCCCTTTCTGATTTCGGTTCCGGCTGTATTGAACAGTAACGGCGTCAGCCACCTTGATCCCTTGCCGGGCATGACCACATCTCAGAACTGGGCGTTCAATGATGCCGGACAAAGCGCCGGCAGCAGTGGGAATGCCGATCTCGCGATTTCCTCTCCGGTGCGCTGGGATGGGACGACCCCGGTGCCGTTGGAGACCTTGGGGTTCGGCGGAGAATCCTCCGCCTATCACATCAACAACCAGGCGCAGCTCGTCGGCCAAAGCTGGACCGGCGAGAGTCTTCACGCCGTTCGCTGGGACGGCACAGCCATCACCGATCTCGGTACGTTAGGTGGCACGTCTAGTTCTGCGGATTCCATCAGCGAGTTGGGTGACATCGTCGTTGGGAGGGCTCAAACCACCAATGACGAAGCTGAGCACGCGGTGTACTGGGATAGCCTCGGTATTCATGACCTCGGCACCTTGGGCGGGACTGACAGCTATTCGTTGATTCTGAACGATAGTCATCAAATCGTCGGGGCGAGCCAACTCTCCGGTGATGACGTGAGCCATGCGGCGTTGTGGAATGGGCTTGGCGCTCCGTCGGTCGATCTCGGCTCGCTCGGAGGCGATAGCATTGCCTGGTTTATCAATAACGCGGGCACCATTGTCGGTGAAAGCACGATGGCTGACGGCACCACGCATGCCACGCTCTGGGAGAACGGGCTTCCGATCGATTTGAATGACTATCTCCCGACCGAGTTACGCGTCGGTGGCTGGTACATGGGATCGGCCCAAGCTATCAATGAGCACGGGGCGATCGTCGGCTGGCTGAACCATGTTGATCCGACGAACACCGCAGGGGCTTCGTTTCTCTTGACCCCTGTCCCTGTTCCCGCCGCGGTCTGGCTCTTCGGCACGGGCCTCGTGGGACTCGCCGGGCTGGCGCGGCGACGGATGAAGGGAACCGCCTAACGGCGAGAGGTGGCGGGCGTGAAGGGTCGCACGTGAAGCGTGAACCGTCGTGCCTGAAACCCGAAACTTGAAACCCGAACCATGAAATTTGAAACGTGCACATCCATTCAGGAGCGACCAGAAAGGACTTCTATGATCACCACACGTCAGATCCTACAACGCAGTGCCATCATGATGATCGGGTTGTTCGCCATCACCAGCAATCTGTCGCACGCGGCAATCGTGGATTTTCAAGGAGTTGGGACCGCTACCTACGGCGACGCCAACCAAGACGTGGGAGCCTTTACCGGCGGTTGTCCAGATGTGGCGTGTTTTCAACAGAACGGTATCGTCGTCGGCGTCACTAGCGACCCCCTGGACATTGGCGCACACTTCCACCGCCAAGGCACTGCTGGCGATCGTGAAGTGCAATACCACCCCGACTCGACGGGCTTGTACGTTCGTATGGCGGACCTGTCCAACTTCAGCTTGCAGAGTATTTTCCTCAATGTCACCAATGGCGCGAGCGGCGGCAATTTCGTGCTGTACGGCTATGACAATGCCCTCAATCCTGGCTTGCTGACCAATGCCGTGGGCTCGCCCTTCGGGGGTGGGGAGGCGAATCCCCTCGATCCGGAAGCCGGCACCGTAGCACCGATCGCCAGCTACGTAGTCCCCAACGATGGGGTTTTCGCCGAGACCATCACTCTGGCGCAACTCACTGGTCAAGATGCGGACTGGGCCAATATCGGGGCGTTCTGGCTGACTTTCCAGAATTTCAACCATAGCCCGACGGTGAGCTACGCGCTTGGCAGCTATCCCGATTGGGATATCCGCATTGATGACATCAACCTCGGACCCGGCGCGCCAGTGCCGGTGCCAGCTGCGGTGTATCTGTTTGGTACAGGACTGGTCGGCTTAGCCGGCTTGGTTCGTCGCAGAACGAAGAGGGGCGTGTAGATGAACATACACCAAACAGAGAAGGGGCAGCGCGAGATGAAACACTCACTACTCCGTAGGGTGAAGCGAGTCGTGCAGATCTGCCACTTCGGCGTCTGCGCACTGGTGCTCGGCTATCTGGAGCCGGCTGCTGCCCATATGGCCTTCAACGATGCCGGTACGTTCAATGGCACAGACATCCTGACCTATTCACGCACCTCGGGTTCGTACTATGACTTTGGGTGGGCGGAGGGCACGGATGCGGATTTGGGGGACAGCCATCAACTTGGGCCGGGCTCGCGTATGTTCTTCTTCACCCTGACTCAGCCGGGGCTCATCGATCTCTCCGTGATTCAAAACACCGAGGGACTTGACCCGGCCTTCACCTTATATCAGGGAAAGCTTCCCAGACTGGCTCATGACGATACGCCGGCCGATCTCTTAACGCCCGTGGATCCCGTCACCTTCGAGCCCATCCAGAGCGTGATCGATGCCGACCCCAGCGGACTATATCTCAAACATTCCGGGTACCGAGATACTCTCCACCACACCTACGAGGGCCAGTTCGATGCCTTTGGCAGTTGGAGCATGGCGAACGATGCCGGGGAACATGCGACGCTGGACTACGTCATCGCCGTGTCGGGGACATCGGATGCGGACCCGAGCCGAGGGTTGAGCTGGGGCGGCAACGGCAATCATAACACCGCCGTTGGGACGGGCGAATCGCTCTTGCAGTATCACCTGCAGCCCGGCATCTACTCGGTCGCGGTGGCCGGTGAGCGCTGCAGTGACGAGAGCAGTCCGCTCTGCGGGGGAATCCAACATACCGCAACGTTCTCTTTGCAGGTGCAACCAGTGCCGCTCCCTGCCGCCCTGTGGCTCTTCGGCAGCGGCCTGGCGGGATTGGTGGGAGTATTGAGACGGCGTCAGTCGAAGGCATAAGGCTCAACTCCTCACTATCAACAGACTGGCCCAGCCCTCTCCCGTCACGGGAGAGGGCTGGGCGTACGGTACCAGACGATAGGATACAACAGATGAAACCATTCAAGGTCTATGCGCATCCCCAGGGAGACTATGAGGCGGTTGAGTCAGGGTGGTCGTGGAATGCCTGCGGATTTGGTCCCTTCTGGGCGCTGTTCAACAAAATGTGGGCGGTGGGTGTCGGTGCCTTAGCCGCGCTTGTGGGGGTGTGGGGGATTGCGGCTGTGGGCCTGGGAACAGAGCAGGCCATGCTCATCATCAATGTGGGCAGCGTGCTGTCGTGTATGGTCTTCGGCGCCTATGGTCCGCACTGGCAACAGGCGCATCTTGAAGCGCGAGGGTTCGTGTGTCAGGACACGGTGACCGCCGCAGATGGCAAGGACGCCGTCGATCGGTATCGGATGAAATGGACAGACCCGGCCAGGCGGCAGGCCATGGAGATAGGGGCGCCCGTCGTCTGACATCCCTGCACCCTGTCGAAGCTCGGGACAGCCATGTACCGGCTGCTAACGGTGGTCCGTCGATGAGCCGCGGCTGTGATCGTCCGGAGCAGTTGGAAACCGGAGATTTCCGTCGGCGTCGCGGCCATGCGAACGCACCGTGTGTGTCGTCCTTGATACCAACATGATGGGTCCGGGCTGATATCCGCAACCAGCCCATCGCGCAGGTCCTCAATCTCGTTCAAGTAGGGTGGGTGGTGGTGATGAGCGAGGCCATCTTCGCTGAACTGGAGGAAGTGCTGCACCGCCGGGCTTCCTCACGCAAACTTTTTCACGCCTGCTTTCTTTGCGGCCTTCTGCAAATCTTCGTCGAGCGTGGCCAGCGGGAGGCCTGTTCGTAAGGCCAGTTCGAGGTACGAGGCATTGTACGCGGAGAGCTTGTATCGCCTCGCCAGCTGAAGGGTGTCGGACAGCGCGTGCGCGAATGTGGCTGCATCCACCTCAATCTCGATTTCTTCCAGCATCTCAAGAAATGCCCCGCTCCGCGCTTCTGTCACCAGGGCTTTTGCTTCCGCCTTGGCGATGACATTGGCCACTTCTAGCCCGCATTATTCACGAGAGTTCGTCACGAAACCGCCGAGACGCCACGCGAGACGGGCGCGCGGACCCGCGAAGGAGGGAGGCATACTTGAACAGTATGTTGACCAACTGAGCGGCGAGCCCGTCCGTCGTTAGGCTTGTCGTAGCGGCGTATCAGCGGTTGTAATAGAAGTCTTTGTGAATAATGCGGGCTCGTCCCCAGGTCATGGGGACTCGCGCTGTGACATTTTGCATCGCGTCGAGCACTCTGCCCGCATAGGCACGTTCCTGTGGCTTGCCGTCTCCAAACAGCCAGCGCATGGTTACCGAGTTGTCAAGGACGAAGCTCACGTGCGCCCCTCCACGATGAGTGCTTTGATGTTGATCCCACGCACCGGAGCGGCCAGCATGAATGCCTTCAATTTTCTTACTGCCGCAACGGTGTCCTTTGTCCTCAGACCCGCGCTCGGCACCAGATCCGCAATGGCTTTCCCGCGATTGGTGATCGTAAAGCTTTTGCCGGCTTTGACCTGCCGCAGCAATTCGGGGAGTTTTGTTTTCGCTTCATATGAACCGATTTCGATCTTCATGAGGCTCTCCTCTCGTTCGACCTCCCTGTAGACCAGTCTCCATCAAAGCAAATAATTCAGTGGGACACCGAACGGTGGACATGCTGAATAAAGCCGATGCCTGGTTGATTCACGCGACCTCGCCCCTCTCGCACGAATCTTTCTGTCACATCCGGTGCACTGCTCGGTGTCCATTGGTAGTGGGGGGTATCATCCGCCTGGAGTGAGATCCCGATCTCTCGAGGAGCTACGCGGTCCGGCGCAACCTGTGTATCGTGGGGAGGGTTCGAAGGGTTTTTCCTACTTTGTGCTCTGCGCACCTCACTTCATAGAGGGACTGCAGATTCATCCAGAATTGTGCGCTCGTGCCGAAGAAGTGGGCGAGTCGAATCGCGGTGTCTCCGGAGATCGCGCGGCGCCCGTTGAGGATTTGAGTAATGCGGTTCGTCGGTACGTTCAGATGTCGAGCCAAGCCTGCGGCGCTGAGTCCTAATGCACGGAGTTCTTCAGCTAACTGCTCACCCGGATGAATCGGCGTAGACGGCATGGCTTCGTCCCTTTGTTTAATGATAATCGACGATTTCAACCTGAGCCGGACCAGGAGAACCTTTGGGCCACTGGAAACAGATCCGCCACTGGTCGTTGATTCGAATACTGTATTGCCCTTTCCGATTCCCCTTTAACGTCTCAAAACGATTTCCAGGTAAAGCCGCTAAATCTTGAAGAGTCGTGGCCGCTTCCAGCCGGTCGAGTTTTAGTCTCGCCATTCGCTCGATTCCCGTGAACGCCGGAACCCGCTTCCCATGAGCAAAGTGTGTGGTTCGGCGGTCTCCGTAGCTCACGATCACGACGTATTCTAGGAAAGCATACGTGTGACGTCAAGCGTATATGTTGGTCATTCCGAACCTCGTCGGACACATCGCCCGTCGAGGGAGGTGATCCAAGCACAACACGCGTCCCTCGTGCCTTAGCCCTATCTCGTTTGTCTGGTTTGCCCATGAGGCCCGTTGACCAGATAGACCCAGCCGGCCACACGCAGCGTGCGTCGTGAATCATGCGCGCCAGACCGATGCGCTTCACCTCACACCGGCGGTGCATCGACACATTTCCTTGGGAACCAAAGCGGGACCATGTTGCATGGTTGCTGAAGGCCGATTGATCATGCGACCCCTCGGCTGCTGGAGGAGCGAACTGAACAACCCTGAAAGACCTGCTTGTCTCTAAAACAACACGGGCAGGGTCGCCCCTGCCCGCTCAGAAGCTCTCTGATCGAAGGACTTACTTCACTTCATTCAAATGGGTGACGGCCTGTTCGGCGTGTTCTGTCGCCACATCGGCATGCCCTTGTTTGCCATGGGAGACGGCTTCCTCGAGATGCTTGGCGCCTTCATCCAGATGCGGGTTCTTCATATCCTTCTGCGCCATCCTGGCATGCGTGAGCGCTTCTGCATCGTGCTTCGCCAGGGCATCGGCATGCCCCTGTTTGCCATGGCTAACCGCTTCCTTGGCATGCTCCAAGGTTTCACTCACATGCTTGTTCTCGGCAAGGGCAAGGCCAGTGAACAGCGGGAAAGCGGTGAGCGCGGCAACCGCCGCCACAACCATGGTTCCGCGATAACTTCTCATTGTCATGGGATCCTCCTTACTGGTTAGGGGTTGGGAGTGGATAGGTTCCATACGACCCAGCCGCATTTTGACTGAACCGAAAATTGGTTGACGGTACAACCTGTGTCATCACATCCCACAACCATCACATCCACCGGCCTTCGTATTCTGTTCTAAGCATATTCTCATTGTCACATCTGTTGCAAGTGTCGGCATCGATCGGTAGAAGAGCGAAGCCGGATGTGCGCCCTCTGTCGGCGGCGTCAGGCGAGTGTCGGAATTGCAGATTCAGTAGTCATACGTGAGGTCGTGGGGCATCATGCAGAAAAATATGCGGCACGGCTTCTCCGAGAGCCGCTNTGAATAATGCGGGCTAGGGAATAGGTCCCTGGTCAAGGCCGGGCGAGTGTCGGAATTGCAGATTCAGTAGTCATACGTGAGGTCGTGGGGCATCATGCAGAAAAATATGCGGCACGGCTTCTCCGAGAGCCGCTGCCTGCCGAAACCCAGACATGACTGGAGGTTCACCATCATGAAGACATTCTGCGAACAGATGCTCAGCCGCATCACCACCGCGCGAAGAATCCTCCTCTCCTTCAAGCTGGACAGCAAATCTCGCAGGACAATCGTGACGCCGGATCCTTTCCTTGCCATATTCGCATCTTCTCTCCTGTGTGCCTGCACCGGCACCACAATCTGGGGTGTCCCAGTGATGGAGCGTAGTACTATCCAGCTCGGCGAGCAGGTTCCTGCTCGCTCAGTTGAGATGAACCAATCAGTCCTGCCCTGGCGCGATGCCGGGATGGAACGGATCCCCGCACCGGTCGCTCCCGAGCAGGCACAGACCGTTGCGATGGCCCCTCGGCGGGGAGAAGGCGTATCAGGAGATTGGCAGGGCATGCTGTCGCAAGAGTCCAGTGCCGGTGATGGCAGCATGGTTGCACTGGGTCGATTCCTCCGAGTGAGCCTGCAACAAGCTGGTACGACGATCAGTGGTGTCGGGGAAGTCAGCACAGGGGAACGGCTGAAGATTTCCGGAACCGTTGAGAAGGGCCGGTCTCATGGCATCGTAGAAAATGTCACCTATGGGATGGCCTCGCGGTTCGTCGGTACGGTGGCCGATGCGGAGATCGTCGTGCACTTCACGCGCGGCGGCGGAGAGGCAGACGTGCACGGAGTCGCCACGCTTCATCGGCGAGAGAACTGAGTCTCGCCACTTGCGGTTTGATAGTTGAGTGAGAACAACTACTCTTGCGGGGATCGAAACCAGAAACTCAGAATAGGCAACGGTTCCCTTTATCAGGTTGCGGAAAAACTCATTTTGGCTCCTGCGGCCATCACAGGTATCGAAGTTTGAGAGGTCTCTAACTGGCCGTGCAGGGTGCTCAAAATGGCCGTCCAGCAAGGCCGCAGCAAGCGAAGAGGCGAATCGTAAACTGTTTTCACCCGGCCCACCCATCACCTGTCAGAACAGGTGTTATCCCAGGCCGTACGGTGAGCCTCTGAGCGATGCGAGAACGCCGCTGGCGGACTTTTTCAGCACCCTGTTACAGATCCCGTCCGATGTGGACAGCTCGATTGGCAACCGGGAACGCCTTGCTAGTCAACAGACTACGGGGAATCTCCTGTCGCACGTGATGCCCTCTGTACGATGCGCGCCGATCTCAGCTGTCCTTCCGTCAGCCACCCCTCGCTGCCGATGTCACTGCGAACGAAGTAGACCCAGTTGCGCCCCCGCAGGGATCCATCAAGAATGGTGAGTAAGGTTCCGGGGGGGATGGTGAGGCCCGGTATCACACCCTCGGCATCTTGTCGAAGCAACACGGTCCAACCAGGAGCGTTGAGATCTGCCCGTACGCTGACCCTCTGCCCCTCGTGAAACATCGGGATCGGAGTTCCCCCCGCTCCCCGCACTGAATTCCACTCCTTCCTGATGGATTCAATCCGAGCGAGGAACGACTGGTCCAGTTCAACCTGTTTCGCCGGAGCGGAAGCCGTCGCGGGTGGTTCACTATCCTGGGATGAAGGCGTCGCTGTGTCATCCGGCGCGAGGAACGACCAGTCTTGTGCAGATTCATTCGACAGTGTGGCTGGTGGCGGTGTTTTTGCCGGCGCAGAGGCTGTTGCGGGTTGTGCACTAACCTGGGATGAAGGGATTGGCGCTTCAGCTGGCGCGAGAAACGACCAGTCTGGTTCCGGCTGTTTTACGGATGTTGCTGGTGAAGGAGCTTTTATCGGAGCGGACGCCGTCGGTGTGGGGGCGGCAGCCGGTGACGCTGGAGCTGTTGTTTGACCTGGGGCGAGAAATGACCAGTCCTGTTCAGGTTGTTTCGATGGTGCTGCCATTGGAGGCGCTGGGTTTCGAGCGGCAAGCGGTTGCGGCGCCGGCGTTCCATCGAGGAGCGGCCCAAGATATTCCGTGACCATCTCCGATTCCATCGCGATATAGGCGCCTCCACCGATCAGCAGGAAGAGCAGGACCCACAGAAGAGGACGACGCCGTGATGGCTTGGGGGGCTTGATGGGCGAAGGCGAGCCAATCGTGGTGGGCGGGTCCAGCCAGCCTTCCGTGAATTCCAGATCCGGCTCAGGTTGACGCGTGAAGACCAGGCCCCAGGCAAGCGGACGGACCGCGAGGGACGAACCGCCAGCGACAGCAACCATCGAGCATCTCCCTCTAGCCCGCATGAATCATCGTGCTTCTGCCGCAACAAGATTCGTCGTTCGTGAAACGTGAAGCGTATCTCGTTCAAAGATATCAAGTTAATCACAGTACTTCCACTGCAACCGCCTATCGGTGGGCGGCAGGTGTAGGCAGGCTGAGACGCGGCAGCGAAAAAACTCGTTCGTGAAACGTGAAGCGTCCGAATCCGGAACGAACTACGCTATCACGAGATGCGCAGTCAGCCATCTTGCGAGAAACTTTTATGAATGATGCGGCTTAGCGCAGCAGCAGGTCGAAGGCGATCCGTTCGAGGAACAGCTTCCGGTAGGCCTCGGACTTGCGGACTTGGCGGCTTTCCATGGGATTGTAGTCATCCGTGATGAGAAAGCCGTCGGTGTCTGGTGGTGATCAGATAGAACGCCCCAGGTGTAACGCGCTATAATTGAAACAACTGTTTCGGAGGTGCAAGCTCATGAATGAAGCCATGATAGGGGAACTTCTGAAGCTCAGCCCCGCAGAGCGTATCCAGCTTGCCGAAGATCTATGGGATAGTGTGGCTGTTCGGCCAGACCTCCTGCCGGTACTGTCCGACAACCAGCGTCAGGAAATTGAGCGGCGTGTCGCCGAGCATGTGCGCGACCCAGGCTCAGCCCTCACCTGAGAAGATGTGCGCACACGCCTATGGTCTCGTCTGGGATGACGCGGCGTCGGCTTTGAAGATCCGTCATTGCCTTCAGGCAGGCCGAGAGGCGGCTCTTGGGTCGTTCGGGTCTGAAGATGGGACAGACGGGAAGCCTGGACCAATTGAATCTCGTGCCGATTGCGTCTTTACTTGCGGTGCCATGGGGCAGATGCAGTACAATGACATGGTTGTCATCGAGACAGGGGGCGCTGCAATGCTGCCGATGTTGAAGCAAAAAGTCACTGTGCAACAGGGTGGGGTTGTCCATGTGCAATCGTCGGAACTCGTGCCTGGGTCTACCGCTGAGGTCATTATCATTCCCGATCGTGGGGTGCTGCCTGCACTAAAACTTGCCGATTTGCTTGGAAGTGCAGCAGGAGGCTTTGTGTCACCTGAAGAGGTCGATGCTTTTGTCCGTCGAGAACGCGACGCATGGCTGGCCTAACGCTGTCTGGTCGTATCTATCTCGATACCAACATCTTCATTTATGCACTTGAAGGCTACCCAATCTTCAGAACTGCTCTCGCCACACTCTTTGACGCGCTAGACCGGCAAGAGCTGACCGCAGTCACCAGCGAACTCACGCTGGCGGAAGCACTCGTGAAACCGTTCTTAGATCGAAGTGTCGAGCGGGAGGCGGCATACCTCCGAATGCTCCAGTCGTCTGCATCCTTACAGATGCTGCCTGTGAATCGCGACGTCTTGGTTGCCGCCGCCCGTCTCAGGGCTGACACAAGCATAAAGTTGCCGGACGCGATTCATGCTGCCACCGCGCAGATCGCCGGCTGCTCCTACTTTCTCACCAACGACTCCCACGTCAAGATCATTCCCGGACTTACGATTCTTTCACTCACACAGCTGTAACGGGAAGGGTTAGGAAAACGGGCTTGCCCCTCGGACCCTCGACGTACTGCGCGAGTACGCCTCAGATCATCTGAGCTCCGCGTACCGGTTCTTCGACCTTGCTCAGGACGGTGAGTCTGTCGAACCGTCTCACAACGCGGGTTGGCGATTTCGCGTCGAACGATCATGAACCATGAAAGTTAGCGCAGCAGCAGGTCGAAGGATATGCGTTCGAGGAACAGCTTCCGGTAGGCCTCGGACTTGCGGACTTGGCGGCTTTCCATGGGATTGTAGTCATCCGTGATGAGAAATCCGTCGGTGTCGGAGATCCGGTGTTCATGGTCGATGAGCCAGCGGACACGCCGGTCTTGGCTGGAGGCATCGAGGACGATCGGTTGGTCGGATGCCAGAAACACGAAGTCTGTGAAGTCGGTCTTTTCCGTGATAAACACCCGAAGGTGGGGGAAGAGGCTCTTGAGTGTACGATACACTGCCGCGACTGCGTCCGACCCTTCGCCTGTCTGAAATCCAACATAGTTGAGCGCGAGAATCCCACCTTCCTGGAGGAGTCCGCGTAGTTCACTCAGCATCTCACGCGCCAGCAGATGGGTCGGTTCCGTTCCTCCGGTAAAGCAATCGTGGATGATCAGGTCATACTGTTGATTGAGGTGCTTGATTTCATATCGGGCGTCGCCGACGAGGAAGCGGCCGGTCGGCTCAAAATGGAAGAGGGTCCGCGCCGCGTCGGCAACCGCCGGGTCGATTTCGATCGTATCGGTCATGATCCCTTTTGATCTGAGATCGCGTGCGACGTGTCCTCCTCCCAGGCCGATGAGTAGGGCCTCCGAGGCATGGGGGCGGAAGAGCGGTAACAGGCCTAAGACCTGTTGATAGTTGAGGAGACTCCGGTCCAGCTTCAGGTCCACGGCGCTGATGACCGAAGCGTCGGAAAGCATCAATCTGTGGCCGTTCCGTTCGTCGTCCACCACACGCACCCAGCCATAGAGGCTTTCTGCTTCAGACCGGACCGTAAATCCCTCGATCGGCTTTGGGGCGGCAGTCAGGCCGGATATGGCCAGGAGGCCAAGTGCCATCGCGGTCGCCACTGACGTTTTGGCTGTTGCGCCTGTCGCTTGTTCGTGCCAGGCGACCAGCAGGGCGAGGACGGCCAACAGCAGGCTCAGCGTGATGAGGATCGTTTTGGTCCCGAACAGCGGCAATAAATAAAACCCCAGGAGCAGAGTGCCGGCCACGCTCCCGACCGTGCTGACGGCATAGACGGAGCCGGCGACGGTTCCCACACCACGGAGATCACTGGTGGCGCGCTTGATCACATAGGGGCCCACCATCGCCAGGGCAGTCAGCGGAAAAGTAAACAGTACCAGCGCACTGGCGAAGGCGCCGCCACGGAGACCGAACGAGTCCGTCAATCGCAAAACCGGGCTGGTGAGAAACGGGATCATCGCCGTCCCCACAGCGGCCGCCACAATAACATGGCTCAACCGTATCGCGGGAAACCGGTCGGCCAGATATCCGCCGACAAAGTACCCGAGTGCCAGCGCGATCAAGGTGACGGCGATGAGCGAGGCCCACACGTAGAGGCTGACCCCATAAAACGGTCCGATGATACGAGTGCCCAGCAATTCGAGAATCATCACCGCTGCGCCGGTCATGGTGACGGTCACATAGAGTGCCGGCATGTGCGGTGTGCGTTCAATGTCAGGGTTGGTCTGCATGATGGGACTGCACGCTCCTTTCTGTGTCACATCTACCATGAATCAGAGCTGAAAAGGTGTTGCATCCTAGGGAACCGGTGTGAGCGGCAGGTAGTTTCTGTCGCATCTGTTGCATGAATCGGTATGGGCCTGTAGCGCGCGAGGGGAGGTGCTGGTAATTAGCTCCACGTAAGAACGATTGAAGGTGAGGCGTCTCGTTGTCACCGGAAGGACTCAGTCAATTATAGGTCACGCCGACGCTTACGTAGGTCGGTTTTGCAGGAGGATCGACAATGAAAAGGAAGTCAGTGACCAGCACGCTGCGGTTGTTCATCGCCGTGGTATTCGCCGTCGGCGCCACGATATGGGCAGACAACGCCGTCGCCCACGTGGACTACAGCTTTATCAATGCAGCCGGGGGCTCGGCGAGCCTGCCCATGAAGCGATTCGGGTGGATCGACGGCACCGATGTGAATTTGGGCGACAGCCACCAAGTCTCGTTTTTTGCGTTTCAGCTGAACGAGGATTCGTTGGTCAATATCACGATGACCGGCGCGAACGAACTGGGTTTGAATCCGGCCTTTTCGTTGTATAGGGGACTTTTACCCGGCCAGGCGCATGACGATACGGGGTTCGATCCGCTTAATCCTGTGGACGGGAGTTTCAATAAAATAGCCTCTCCTGTGGACAACGGTGTCACCACGGATGCAGCCGGTCGCCTATCACCCTTCCGCGATACAGCTAACATCGATTTTGAAGGGCAGTTCAACGCGCTTGGTTCGTGGAGCATGGCGACCGACTCGAGTGTGTGGGGCGTCATCGAATATCTGACGCACAAGAATGATACCGCCGGCAACGAGTCGTTGCTCGGCTATTTTCTCCCAGCCGGCAGTTACACCATCATCGCCGGAGGCGCGGCTTGCACGACTACAGGAGCCGACTGCACCGGCCCCTTTATCAATGGAACCGTGAGTTTGAATGCTTCTCCGGTGCCGGTGCCTGCGGCGCTGTATTTGTTCGGAACAGGTCTGATCGGTTTGGCGGGTCTGGCTCGCCGCCGAAGATAAAGAGAGCCAGTGGAGTACACGTATTCTTAAACACCTACAAGGAGGTCGGTGATGAAACGCAGTCAACCAAGTTCCTATACACAACCACGACGGGCCGCTGCCCGTGTGCTGTTGGCGATCGCCTGCCTTTTGGGCGGCATGGGCCTCGCTGCCGGTCAGGCCTCCGCGCACGTCGTCTACGGAGACGACTTGAATGTCAACGGCAATCAAAACAATTACGTGTCTAGTAACGCCGGGTGGTTGGCTGGGCAAAATGCGACGACGCAGACGGACAGCCATCTCAACCGGTTTTTTAAGTTTGAACTGACGGAGACGTCGACCGTCAATTTCTCCATTTCGGCGATCAATGGATTTCAATATGTCCCCTTCGGCAGCACGACCATCGTGACTGCCTTGGATGACTTGAACCCCGGCTATTCACTGTTCAGCCCGATCGCGGCCAGTTTGTCCCATGACGGGGCCCCGTACCCAGGCCAAACGCCGTTCGCAACCTGGTCGCCTTTTGCGCTTCCCCATGACGGCCAACCAGGAGCGCCGACCGATCCCAGCTCACAAAAGTGGGGAGAATATCGCTCCAATGCCGACTTCACGATGGCGAACGATCTTGGAGAAGCTCCGACCTCGCACTTCATCGCCGGCGACGGCACCGCGACCGGCAACAGCATCTCCGGGAGTTATGTGCTTGGTCCTGGGATCTACAACCTGGTCGTAGGCGGCAACAATCAAACCAATCTCGATACCGTGTTCAGTAATGTCGTCGCATCGAACGGGTGTGGGACGGCCGGTGCCGCGTGCGATGCCTACACGGCAGCTCGTATCGGCCGAGGGTTCAACATTCAGTTCACTGCAGCTCCAGTACCTGTGCCTGCGGCAGTCTATCTGTTCGGCAGCGGCCTGGTCGGCCTCGCCGGACTGGCTCGTCGCAAGATGAAGGCCTCTGCGTAAGCAGCCACAACAGCAAGAGAGCCCCACAGTGTCTGGTCGTTGGATGGATCGCATTCTGCGGTTCAGGATATGGCCTCACTGTGGGGCTTTCTTATTGGTCTCGCTCTCCTTGCCATTCCGCCATCTGTCAGTCATTCAATTTCCTTTGCTGCAGATCTATTTCGATAACAGGTCAAGCTAGCAGTCTGCTGAAAAACTCAATATGTGTGCGTTGACAAGCTCAGCACGAGCGGAAAACCTCAATAGTTTCAATGACCGCCCCGTTCGTCCTGAGGCCCTCGAAGGATGAATGAAGGGTTTTTCAGCAGACTGCTAGATCATCACGTCGTGCTGCCGGCAGTGACGTGCTGTGAATGGTTTGGAATGCCAAACTAAGCGGCCGCTGTTGTGCCGAGAGGAAATAGGCATACAGGGCGAGTAGTTTCTGTCGCATCTGTTGCATGAATCGGTATGCGTCTGTAGAGCACGAGGTCAACCTTTGTTATATAAGGTCCGGACAAGCGCTGGAAGGAGATCGGCATAAGATAATTCACGGAGATAAGGAATGCGAATGTCGTGAGGTCGATAGTGGTTCGCGAACCGGAGGACGATGGTCTGTCGCGTCATTTCTCTTCTTATTCATGAGCCATCCAGCGAAGCTCTCAACCATACACAGTAAGGAGTTCGTGCATGCGTAACAAGTCACTCATAGTCGGATCTCTCTCCGCCCTGGCTCTCACGCTGGCGGCCGGCGTCGCCTCTGCGCACGTCGGATACGGCAGCGAACTGTACAACCAGACCACAAATACCTTCGGAGCGTTGAACAACTTTACCCCTACCGCCAGCAGCAATGCGGGCTGGATTTCGGGGATGAGCAACAACGGCGTCAATCGTACTGGAACCATCGATACGTTAGCGGACACGCATAATAACCGCTTCCGCTTCTTCACGCTCGACCAAAACTCCACGGTCAGCATCACCGTCACCGGAACGGCCAATACCAACGGGGCCTCGGTGCTGAATCCTGGATTTTCCATTTTCAGCGGTCTGGTGCCGGCTTCATCTCACGACGGGGTAGGTGATCTCAATGGGTTGACCCCAACTCAAATCGCCACCTTACAAAGCAATGCAATGGTTGGGACCGCCGCCAATACTCCCGGTGATGGTGGCCATCTGCAAAGTGTGCCGGAATTTGCGACCTGGTCTCCCTTCTTCGATGCCATGGATGAAATCACCGCTGAGGGCGGTGGGACGGTCGATGCCTTGGGGGCCAATTGGGGTGTGTACCAGGCGGATGGCAACTTCACCATGGGCAACAACAATGGCCTGGTGAGCACGGCTACCTTCACGGGTAACGCTGTTGGGGATGGTCATAACGGTGATACCCTGGACAATCAGGTCACCTGGACGGGTAATCTGGGACCGGGCACCTACTCACTCGTGATCGGTGGTGCCAACTCGAGCGACCTGGCATCGCTCTTTACCGCAGTGCAGGCCGGTACACCAATCGGTTGTACGGGCGTCTCCACGACCTGCAATGGTACGGCGTATGGCACGGACTATACGAACTTGCGTTTGGCTCGGAACATGTTCATCGAAATGAACGTGAACGGGAATGTCAGCCCCGTCCCGGTTCCTGCGGCAGTCTATCTGTTCGGCAGCGGCCTCATCGGCTTGGCCGGTATGGCCCGTCGGAAGATGGCGGCGAAGGCGTAATCGAAGTGTTTCTACTCGGCGGGATCGTCATGATCCCGCCGAGTTCGAAGCTGCTGCGTGAAGTTTCAGCCGTCCGCCTTTACCTATCATTTCTCTACCCCCTGGCCTGTGGCACCGTTCTTTTACTCACCTGTTCAAGTTGGCAACGTCGTAGAACCGGTGTAGAATTCCCACACATGTCCACAACACCTGCTCGACCAGTGCTGAAACTGCTGCCGGCCTATTTGGGGGTGGCATCCCTTGATGAAGCCCTGCGTCATCCGCGAATCAGTCGTATCCTCTGGCTTGAAATTCTGGTCAACGACTCCATTGAATGGACCGCCTTGCGTCACCCCCTCGTGCAGGAAGCACATGAGACGGCCTGCCGGTGGTACACGCGATATCGCAGTCTCGTCTCCGGGCTTGTGCCTCGTACGCCGCTTCCTGAAAACCATGGTCCCATCGACGAGCGACTCCATCGTCAGCTTGCGGAGGCTCTCGAATTTGCCCACGCTCACGCTTGATCGCCTACAGGTATTGCTCCGGAAGTATGTCGATGAGACCGGGCACCGGATCGATTTAGTCTTGATCGGCGGCATGGCTATGCTGGCGTATGGTCACCTCTCTCGTGCCACAATCGACGTGGACGGGGAACTCCGTGAGGGGGTCCGGTCTTTGAAAGCGTTTCTGAGCCGCCACAATATTCCCGCGAATCTCGGGCAAAGTCTGTCCGGCTGGTCGGTGGTGGCGATGCCGCCAGGGTATCGCGATCGCGCCACGATCATGATTGATGAACCAGGAATTCGGCTGTCTCTCTTGGCCCCGGTGGATTTCATTGTGAGCAAACTCCGCCGAGGCACCGATGAGGATCTTACCGACGCAACCTGGATCGCAGAGCGTTTCCACGTTACTGCCTCCCAAGTCCGCGCTGCCGCCGAGGCCGCTTTGGCCGCGTCGCTTGAAGACACGGCGCTCTTTCTCTTCGAACGCACTGTCGACCGGTTCTGCCAAGCTCTGGGGTAGACCGCCTGCTAATCGGGGAAGTTCAGAAACATCGCTCAGATTCTGCATTGCTCGGAGGAAACGGCTCGCCTGTAGGCAGGGGAAGAGCGTCTCGTCAGTTTACGTAGGATTCGAGAGGGAGCCAAGAACAGGGAGCGCCGACGAGAGACGCTTGTCGGCACTCCCTCACTGAGAGTGATATGCGCCTGATCCTTAGTGCGTGTTACGACGGCGCACTAGGGCGGCGATACCAGCGATGCCGCTCCCGAACAGCCAGGCGGCGGCGGGAATAGGAACCGGTTGCACATCGGAGTCGAAATGGACCAGCCCATTCAAGAAGAACGAGGCTTGCCCTTGTTGACAGTTTTCACCCAGGACGCGATCCCATGACAGAGCAAACTCTTTCGACGTCGGATTGTAAAGGCCGGTGACGACCGTGCCGATGTTCCACAGTCGATAGGCATTACCCTGATTGACGCTGAAGAACAGGGAGGAGAGGTCGACCTTAATGACGGAGTCCGTGATGACGGCGGACGGAGCCGAGGCCCCGCTGAAGCCGGAGGTAAACAGCGCATGAGTTTCGTTGGATCGGTTGATCGTCGGGACGAGGTTCCCAACTCCTTGAAACCGTCCCATCTGCATGACGCCGTCCTGTGCGAGCAGCCGATCGAGCGCGTCTTGATTCGGCCCATCGTAATTCACGGCGCCTCTGGTGATCTCCAGATGTGTCACGGTGGTCGCCTGGGCGGGCGAGTGAAGCAAGAGCCCAATACTGAGGAGTCCCCATGTCAGAATCGACCTGTTCCATTTCATGTTCCACATCCTTTCGTCACCGAACTCAATCTCTGTTCGAGACTGAGGTTGTTACAATCAGGACATGAGCATAGCGGAGGTAAAGAGATACCGTCCAGACGGAACGCACCAGATGCAACAAAATAATGTGTCAAGAAATGTGGACGTCTTTTTGCTCATCTCCAGAACAGAGAATAGGCTGATGCAGCAGATCTCGCTGTAATTCGGCCCCCACCGGTGCCGCGTCGGTAGACCATTGGGAAGCGGTCCCCTCCATCCTCGCAGTGGAATCGTCAGGCACAAGGGTGGCCTTCACAATCGACGGGAGACGCACAGTATCCATCAGTGCCTACAGGAACTGCAGGGGCAACCGGCTCGTTCACGCTTTTTGACAATTTGTTAACAGAGATTTGAACCCCTTGTGGCCCATCCAGGTCGTCTCCGGCAGTAGACTGCGTGTTCTGGTTGCTGTGGCATCCACAGATAAGGAACTTTGAATGAAGACGACGATCTGCTGCCTGGAGCCGGTTCTTGCTCCCTACAGTGTTCCGCGGTTCAAGGCGTTTCAATCACTCAGACCGGACTATTCCGTGAAAGTAATGGCGTTGAGCGCCAGGGAACAACTGCGGGAGTGGGGGCTCAGTAAGCAAAATCTTGGATTTGACTATGTCGAAGCGTTTTCTGAAGAAAGCTTGGAGAATCTCAATTCGCGGGCGCAGGCGGAACGAGTGATTCAATGGCTGATGAGTGAAGATCCGGCTGTGGTCGTGATTACCGGCTACTTCCTTGCCGGTATGCGCGCGGCGGCCCGATGGGCTAGGTTCCACAAGCGGCTCAGTATCTATATCGGCGATTCGCAGTGGGGAGATCGTCGACGAAATCCTGTGAAAGAGTGGATCAAGGGGTGGTGGGCACGCCGTCATTATGATGCCGCATTTGCCGCCGGCGAGCGTGCGGCGGCCTATCTCCAGATGATGGGATTTCCGCGAGAGAAAATTTGGACGGGGTATGATGTCGTCGACAACCAGGCCTTCGCGGCGGGGGCGGAGGTTGCCAGGCAGGATGCCGCGGCGCTGCGCCTGCGTCTCAACCTCCCCGAAAAGTTCTTCCTCTTTGTCGGGCGATTCGCCCCGGAAAAGAATCTGCCTCGACTGGTGGAGGCCTATGCCTCATACCGTCATGCTGCCGGAACGGACGCATGGGGGCTTGTTCTTGTGGGAGGGGGACCGGAGGAGAGGCTCTTGCGGCGGAGGGTTGAAGCGATTCCGGGGGTGGTCTTCGCGGGCTCTCACCGATCTGATGAACTCGGGCTCTATTATGGATTGGCCTCCTGCCTGATCTTGCCGAGCGTGAGTGAAACATGGGGGCTTGTCGTGAATGAAGCGATGGCGGCTAGTCTTCCCGTCATCGTATCGCATCGATGTGGTTGTGTGGCGGAGCTCGTGCGGCCCGGCTTCAACGGATATGTGGTCGACCCGCTTGATGTCGACGGCATGGCTCGAACGATGGGGATCATGTCCTCGACATTGGTCGATTGTGCCTCCATGGGAGAGGCCTCTCGGCAGATTGTGGCCCTCTATACTCCTGAAACCTGGGCGAACAGTCTCGCCGACTGCATTGAACGAACAGCGGCAGTGTGCCGCAAGTCGGCATTGAAGCCCGCAAGCAGCCTGGCGAAATCTTTTCAGCCGGAAAACCAACCAAGTTGAGCGTCGGCGCTATGGCACTCTTTATGCGATCAGTAGTGTGGCCTGCACGCCTACGCGGCGCGATGGTCCTGGAGCCCCTGCGAGAATTTGCCCGTTCCGCCCGCACCCTCTCAGGGTATTCACTCCTCACTGGATTAGGGCTCCTCCTGGGGCTTGCACGTGAGCTGGCGGTCGCTTCGGCCTTCGGCCTCAGCCCTCAATTGGACGTCTTTGTCGCGGTTCTGACCATTCAATTGTTTTTCGGCGCCCAGGTTGGTAACGCATTGGAGACCGCATTCATCAGTCGTGTGGCGTCGGAGGGGAAGGCGCTCATTGTCTATCGATCGTTGTGGCCGGCAATCTATGGGTTAGCGCTGGTTCATGTCGGCATCATCGGCTGCCTCGCGGTCACGGGATCGTTCTTGCTCGATACCATCTTCCCCAGCTTTGATCGTGGCCAGCTTGAGCTGGCATCCCATACATTGTATGCCTTGTTTCTCCCGATCATCTTCGCCAGTACCGCCGGTCTGCTGCGGGGGGCACTGGCCGTCCTGGGATCGTTCGCGCCAGGTTTTTTAGCAGGATCGATTGTGTCGTGCTGTACGATCGTTTCAGTTCTGCTCTTTGCATCCAGCCTCGGCATCGATGCGTTGACCTTGGGCGTATCGATCGGAAATCTCGGCGTCCTGATCCTATTTGCAGGACGGTTGGTTGTTCTGAAACGCGACGTCGTGTCCGCCACCTCGCCGGCATTGTCGCCTTCAGTGAATGGTAGCTGGTTCGTGTTGTGGGGAGCCGCGACAACGGTGCTGATCGGAGAGCTTGTCTATGCCGGAATGGCGCTCACGGAGCGAAGCTTGGCGTCTCGATTGCCTCCAGGCTCGATCGCGGCCTTCTTCTATGCCAGCACGATTGTCTCTGTTCCCCTCTCGTTGATTGTTCGCCCAGTCACGACCATGCTCTTTCCGCGTATGGTCAAGACGTTGAAGGAAGACGTACGAGCCGGTCTTGGAGCCTTGCGCGTCCCGATCGTGGCGCTGGTGACGGCGAGTGCTCTCGTTGTATGGCTCGTGTCCCTCTTGGCCGAGCCGATCGTCGAAACGGTATTTGTGCGAGGGCGATTCTCGCTTGATCATGCCAAGCTGACCGCATCCATACTATCAATAACGATTTTCGCATTGCCCTTTATGAGTGTGGGACAGCTGATCCGGAATGCCTGCTATTCACTTTCGGACTATCGCTCTCCCATTGTCGGGCTGGCCGTCCAGTGGGTGATGGTGATCGGGCTCGGCACACTCCTGCTGCCACGTTACGGCGTACGGGGATTAGCGACTGCACTTGTCAGCGGTGAAGCCGCGGTACTGGGACTGACGGGACTTCTTCTGATGAGGCATGTGCCACGATCATGACCGATGAAGCTGACATGTTTCTCGATGAGGCTCACCCGCGCTCGTGGGTCGGTATGGTGTTGGGAGTCTGGCTGACGGGAGTGTTTGCTGCCTCCTTATTCGGGAGATTGGATGCAGGCCGCGAAGCCATCATCTCGATCGTGTGGATCGGTACCGCGGTCGTGTGGCCGCTCGCGTATTTCATGGTCTCGCGTTGTCGATTCGTTCCCGATTCCCTATCGTTCATTGGAACGGTTGCAATGCTGCTGTTTGGAACGTTCTCGGTCCTGTCGAGTTTCTTCAGTCCGGTGGCTCTGCTTTCAGCCGGCTATGTTGTGCTGACGTTATTGGGGCTTTGGCTCGCCCTCCAGTTCAATACCAATCTTGATGCCGAGCAGTATGAACAGGGGTTGAAGATTTTTGCGGTGCTGACAACCGGACTCTTAGTCGGATTTGCCTGGTATGACTATGTGCCTGGAACTCGATTAGGGACAGGGAAGAACATCTTAAACCCCAACACCATTGCATTGGTGTCCACCTCGGCGTTCCTCGCTGCCATGGCCATTCGCACACTGGCGCTTCGGTTCGTGGTCATGGGGGTGGTGGCGACGGTGATGGTTCTGACTAGTTCGCGAGCTGCCGCCATCGCCGTCTTGATGGGACTGACGGTGACCGGCTGGCTCCGTCTCCGAAGTCACGGAAGACCCGTGTTGTTATTCGCCGGCGTTGGATTGCTGGTGGCCGTGGGCGCAGTCGTGATGTACGGCGGACAGGTGTATGACATGTTGGACCGCCTGTACTCACTCAGCACGGCAGATCGAGGTATCGGATCAGGGGCATCAGGGCGTCTGGAGGCTTGGAAGTGGACCTGGGAGTTGTTTCTCCACAACCCTTTCATTGGGGTGGGATTTCGCGCCCATGAATTTTTGTTACGCGTCGACTCCTCATCGCACAACGGCTACCTCGCGACACTTGCTGAGCTTGGACTCATCGGGTTTCTGGCGATTGCCTGCCTGATCGCACGGGGCCTGCAGATTCTTTGGGTGAGAGCACAAGAGCCGGAAGGGGGATTCGTTCCAAGTCTCCTCCTGGGGTTGAGTGTGGGCTATCTTTTTCTCGCCATTTTTGAGCGCTATTTGATCAATGTCGGGAATCCGACGTCACTCTTGTTTCTACTCGCGGTGATGCAACCACAATGGGATGCCGATCCGCTGCCGGACGAAGATGAATTAGCCTTTCACGTGATCGAGGATTCGACCGTTGGATGATCCACGTTCCATTCCGTGGAGCAAGGACGTGGAGAGACAAGACATCTCCCCCCGTGATTCGCCGGCGCTATGGCGGCTTGCCAAAGAGCAACTCAAAGGGCTTCGTACCTGGTTCTTGCGGATGCTGTGGTATCCGGATGCTCGAACCGGCAAGGGATTTCACGTCGGGAAAGGCGTGTATATTGAGGCTGGGTTCATTGCGGGAGACTACGTCTATATCGGCCCGTACAGTGTGCTGTCGCCGCAGGTTCACATCGGACATTACTCGTCCTTATCGGCTTATGTCGCGATCGTTGGACGCGATCATCACTGTGAAGAGCCGGGTACCCCGATCGTATTTTCCGGTCGCCCTCCGTCTTGTGTGACCCACATTGGTGCGGATGTCCTTGTGGGGCATGGGGCCATCCTCATACGAGGCGTGACGATCGGCAATGGGGCGATTGTTGGGGCCGGCGCTGTCGTGACCCACGATGTGCCTCCGTACGCGATTGTCGGCGGGGTTCCGGCTCGAGTCCTGCGTTATCGGTTCGACGAGCGAGAACAAATCATTCATGAAGCCATGTTGGCACAACCCACGAGACGAGGGGCACATCCAGGCCGGCCTAGATAGTTGAGTGCTAGTGGACCTTGTCGGGTGGCTCGCCTGCCTCCTGTCACAATTTAACATTCTGATAACACAGATTTGAGACTGCCGTTTCGATGACCCGGTGCTTGACCGAGTACACTTCGCAAAGAGCTCATGAGGAAGTTGGCATGTCACGACCATGCAGCACGGAAGGCGCGGATCTTTCGGAGTGTTCGATTCCGCATTCCCGCGCAAATCAAGCGCTGCGAATTCTGTGGCAAGTTGTGTGGCTACTGGCCTATCGGCCAAGCCCGACGATCTTTCATGCATGGAGACGATTTCTGCTCCGCCTGTTCGGTGCGAAGATTTCACGACGTGCCTATCCCTATCCCTCGGTGAGGGTGTGGGGACCCTGGAATTTGGTCATGGATGATATGAGTTGCTTGGGACCCGAGGTGAATTGCTATTGCGTGGACAAAGTCGTGCTCTGTGCCGGGGCAACGGTGAGCCAGTATAGTTTTTTGTGTACGGCCAGTCATGACTACCGGTTGCCCAATAGGCCGATGACGACGGCACCCATCACCATCGGGCAGCGTGCCTGGGTGGCGGCGGATGCCTTTATCGGCCCCGGCGTGAGCATCGGGGAGGGCGCCGTGGTGGGTGCGCGTGCCAGCGTATTTCGTGATGTGGATCCCTGGACTGTTGTGGGAGGGAACCCAGCTCGGGTGATTCGAACATACCAGCCCGAGCCGGAGGAATAGGTCAGACAATTCCGGTGTCATGCGCGGGTAAGAGTAAATAGCAGGCAAGGAGAACGCTTCGTGTCGAATCCGCTGACCAATGGAACGATTCAGGCCACTGCTGCTCTCGATCCGGATCGAAAAGCGCTCGAGATCGGACTCGTCTGTGAGCCAGCGGCTGGGATAGAACGGCTGGGGTTTGGTCTGTCCAAGCTGATGCGTGTTCCCTCTCGTACGGATCGGCAGCGACTCTTGGACAGCGTCTATGATCAAGGAATCCGCCATTTCGACGTGGCTCGAATGTATGGGCTCGGTGCGAGTGAGAAAGAGCTTGGCAAGTTTCTCCGATCGAAACGAACGCAGGTGACTGTCGCCACTAAATTCGGTATTGAACCGACGCTGGCGACTCGTTGTCTGGGATCGCTTCAGGCTCCCGTTCGTTGGTTCTTCACGAGGTTCCCTGGCTTGAAAGTTGCCGCGTCGGAGACTCGTCAGCCGTTGTATCGCCCAAAGCGGTTCAACCCGGACTCTCTTCGAACGAGTCTGGACATGAGCCTTCGACAACTTGGGACGGACTATGTCGATATCCTTTTTTTGCATGAGCCGATGCCGGGTGACCACATTGCCGATGAACTGAGCGACAGCCTAAAAGATCTTCAGAGGCAGGGGAAAATCAGGGAATTTGGTATGTCGTCGACGGCGAACAGCCTCATGACCCTTATCGGACAGCATCCTGGTCTGACCTCTGTACTGCAATTCGACAACGACGCAACCAGCCGTCAAATCAACAGATTGCCTCTTCCGCCGCATTCACGTCTCTTCACCTTCGCGCCATTTGCGACGGCCCTTCCTGTGGTTCAAGCGCGATGTGAGCAGGAGTCTTCCGTGGTCAGGAACATGGCTGAGCGCACCGGCATTGATCTTCGGTCGCAGCAAGAACAGATCCGCCTCCTGCTCAGCTATGCCTTCCATGCCAATCCACAAGGAATGGTGGTTTTTGCATCCACGAAAGTCCATCATGTCGCCGCGGTGGCCGCGCAGGTTCGGAGTGAATTGATCGGAGAGGATACAGTCCGTCTCATTCTTGAGGAACTCGGCCTGTCGCACACGGACTCCGGAGTTGAGGTGGGCAGCTCATGATTACGGATCTCATTGGCGGAGGCCGTCGCCAGGCACGCACGGCGGACATTTGCGTCATCGGCGCAGGGACAGCCGGCCTGGCGCTTGTTCGTGAATTGCTCAGCAGCGGCTACAGGGTCGTAGTCTTGGAATCCGGAGGAACCACGGTCGAGGAGGAGACGCAGCAGCTCTATGCCTGTACGGTTGCCGGCTTACCACATCGCGGGTACCTTCACGGCCGCTTTCGAACGCTTGGAGGGACTTCTACGCGCTGGGGCGGGCAACTGTTGCCGTTAGCTGCACTCGATATCGACCATCGGGAATGGATTGGTGCTGGTGCATGGCCTGTCACCTATGCCGACCTGCAGGACTATTATCAGCGGGTTGAACAGCTATTTGGCGTCGATGAGGATCCGTACGAGTCCGGAGCGCGGAATCGATGGCCAACTCATGGAACGGATTTTGATGCGAATCAATTCACCGCCCGTTATGCCAAATGGCCTCCGTTTGCCAGGCGAAACCTGGCTCGTCTGGTTGGGAAGGACTGTGCGGACTCACACTCGGTGGAGGTCGTCCTTCATGCAAACGTGACGGAACTGTCTCTCAGTGATGATGGAACCAGGGTGGTCTTGGTCAAGGCCCGTACACTGGAGGGGGCTGCGATCGAGGTCAAGGCGAAACATTTTGTCGTGGCGACAGGAACACTCGAGACAATACGACTGCTGTTGGCGTCCAGAGGCGTGGTTCCAGGCGGTATTGGAAACCATTCCGGCCATCTTGGGAAGAACTTTCAGGATCATCTCTCCATTCGTGCAGCGGAGCTCTTTCCCCGATCGATCCGCAACTTCGAACACAGATTTGCTCCGTTCTTCATTGACGGTACGATGCGTACGGCTCGCCTTGAACTGAGCGCAAACATGCAGCGGGATAGGAAGCTTCTGAGTTGTTTCGGCCAGGTGTTATTCGAGACTCCGGACGATTCAGGGTTTGCCGAGCTCCGTGAGGGGTTGCGCCGTTTTCAGGCTCGTCGCAATCCTTGGCCGAGTGTCAACGGATGGACCAATATCCTGAGGGATATTCCTAATATGTGTCGACTGGGGGCGGTCAGATATCTGAAGCAACGAGTCGCCTACCCCGACAATGCGCGGTTTCACCTCCAGGTGGATGTGGAGCAATGTCCAAACTCGGAGAGTACGGTGAGCTTGGGTCATGATCGCGATGCATTGGGGATGCCGATGCTGACGCTGAATTGGCAAATCAAGAGTCTCGAGAAGCGGACCATGCAGGAATATGTCCAGCTCTTCCGTCATGAATGGGAGCGACTGGATCTTGGCCATGCACGATGGAATCAAAAGCTGTTTGAGGAAGGTGATCGGTGGCTTGAAGATGTCGTTGATGTCTATCACCAAACCGGCGGAACTCCGATGAGCGAACATCCGAGCGATGGTGTCGCCGATGCACAACTACGTGTTCACGGCGTTGCCAACTTGTTTCTCGCGAGTTGTTCGGTCTTCCCTTCTGCCGGAAGTGCAAATCCAACCTTCACGCTGTTGGCATTGACAGTGCGGTTAGCCGATCATCTGCGGGCGTTGCTCGCTGCCGATGCCGGTCCACTGCCGATGAATGCCTCATCGGAGGATTGCGAATGTCCTATTACCGCATAAGCGAAATGTTAGGCATGTTGGCTCATTGTCAAGAGGTCCATTCATGAATACTCTGCTCATTCGTGCGCGGTCGGTCGCTAGGAAACTGGGCATTTTATCTCGGTTGAAAGCCGTTCATTCCGTGTTTCACTCGGGGTATGAAGAACATTTCGATACCGCGCTGCTTGCCCATATTCAACCCGGCGATGTCGTATGGGATATTGGGGCAAATCTTGGTCTGTACACCGAAAAGTTCCTGGAGAAGGTGGGAAGCGGAGGAGCCGTTGTCGCGTTTGAGCCTGTGTCGGACTGCTTCGATGTGCTCCGCTCGAAGTTCGCCGGTACGCCCAATGTGACACTGGAGCCACTTGCCGTGTCCTCAAACAATGGGGTGGGGACGATGAAGCTTGCGGCAGATCCGCTCGGAGCCACACATCAATTGGCCGACCATGCGCAGTCAGGTTCCGAGGCCGCCGCCCCCGTCACGATTGTGACGGCTGATAGCTATGTGGCGCGTAGCCGGACTGTCCCGAATGTCATCAAAATCGATGTCGAAGGTTTTGAGTACGAGGTATTCAAAGGCATGAAGGCGTTGCTCACGGAGCCAAAGTTGAGAGGGCTGTTCTGTGAGATGCATTTTGCACTACTCGAAAGCCGTGGGCAGATGTTCGCTCCGGTTGAGATTGAAGGACTGCTCACTCGTGCAGGGTTTGCGGTGACATATACGGATAGCTCCCATATTCAGGCGATTCGATCGACCTAGCCCGCTTTCCTTCTTCCCGGCGAATGGTGTCGTCGGATCCCTGGGTAAGCTTATCGGGACGCCGAGTGGATCATCGAGTTCCCATGAGGGGCCTATCGGCGTTGTCCGATGGTTTCATCAGGCTGCGGGAACCGTATTCCCTGAGCATTGGTCGACTGCCGGGTCCGTTCTTCTTTTAACATTCCCGTAACAAGAACTTGAGACTGGCGTTGCTACAGCGCCTGACCTCCGGGCGTAGACTCATTCGAGAGTATGAGCCTGTCTATCCTCATCCTGACGCTGAACGAAGAATGCAACCTTGCCGATTGTATCCGGTCGGTGAGCGAGGCAGACGATATCGTCGTTCTGGATTCTTTCAGCAGCGATCGGACGGTCACGATCGCAGAGGAAATGGGCGTGCGCGTGATTCAGCGACGGTTCGACAACTACGCGGCTCAAAGAAACGCCGGGTTGAATGAGACGTCGTACAAGCATCCTTGGGTCCTCATGGTCGATGCCGACGAACGGGTCACCCCCGAGCTCTGGGCGGAGATGAAAAAGGCTATCGAGACCGCTGAACCGATGGTCAGTATGTTTCATATGAGGAGGAAGGACTATTGGTTTAGACAGTGGATCCGACGGAGCAGCGGCTATCCGACCTGGTTCGGTAGATTGGTTCGTGTCGGACATGTGACGGTCGAGCGGGAGATCAATGAGCAGTATGTCGCTCATGGGGAATCAAGATTTTTGAACGAACATCTGCTGCATTACCCGTTTAATAAGAAAGTCGCCTACTGGCTTGAACGTCATAACCGATACTCCTCGATGGAAGCCAACACGCTTGCCGGAGAGCGACAGGAGAAGATTGCGATTCGGGGACTCTGGTCGACCACTCCGATTGTGCGTCGGAAAACCATGAAGCAGATTGCGTACCGACTTCCAGGGCGTCCGCTCTTGGTATTCCTGTACCTCTGCGTAGTGCGGGGAGGCTTTCTGGATGGTCTTGCGGGATTGCGGTATTGCATCCTCCGGGCGATCTACGAATACATGATTGACCTCAAGGTGAAAGAACGACTGGAGGAGCGGAATGTCCAAGCATCCGGTGAACAAAATAGTTTTCATCAATCGTTACTTCTACCCCGATCATTCCGCGACGAGTCAACTCCTAAGCGACCTCGCGTTTGATCTGGCCTCTCGCGGTCAGGAAATTCATGTCATCACCGGCTGCCAGTTGTACGGCGACCCTCACGCCGCGCTTTCTGCTGAGGAGTTGATCCGCGGCGTGCATGTGCATCGCGTGCCCACGTCGCGGTTTGGGCGGGGCAATCTCTGGGGGCGAGCGGCCGATTATCTGACGTTTTATCTTGGTGCGAGCTGGCGCCTGCTTCGCCTGATAGGCCAAGCAGACATCGTGGTGGCCAAGACCGATCCACCGATGATGTCGGTTCCAGCTTCGTGGGTGGTCAAGCTCAAGAGAGGGGTGCTGGTGAATTGGGTGCAGGATTTGTTTCCGGAAGTCGCCACCTCTCTGGACGTGCATGGGCTACGATTTGCGGCTCCGATGCTCAAGCGGCTGCGCAATCACTCCTTGCGATCGGGCCGAACCAATGTGGTCTTGGGTGAGGTGATGGCTGAGCGTCTCCGTGAAGAGGGTATTCCCTCCGATCAGATCACGATCATCGAAAATTGGGCGGATGGTGATGCCATTCAGCCTGTCCGGCGACAGGACAATCCCCTTCTCCATGAGTGGGGCCTCGACGATAAGTTCGTACTCGGGTATTCAGGAAACATGGGCCGCGTTCATGAATTCAAGACCATGATCGATGCGGCGGAGAGGCTGAAGGTGGTGGATGAAATCGCCTTTGTGTTTATCGGCGATGGCATGGCCAGACGATGGCTTGAGTCAGAAGCGGCGGGGCGGGGTTTGACGAATGTGCAGTTTTATCCATACCAATCTGCCGATCGATTGCAGTGGAGTTTGAGCGTTCCTGACGTGCACTTCGTCTCGTTGCGACCGACCCTGGAGGGACTCATCGTACCGAGCAAGTTCTACGGCATCGCGGCGGCGGGCCGACCGATCATCCACATCGGCGATCCCGATGGAGAGATCGCCCGCATCCTTGACCGTGAACGCTGTGGGTGGAGTTTCTGTATCGGTGAAGTCGATGCACTGGCGGCCTGCATTCTCAGACTATTCCGTCGAAGGCTCGAAGTCATTGACGCAGGGCTCTGTGCGCGGCGGGCATTCGACCGGAAGTATTCACGTGTGCATGCGCTCGATAGTTGGCGTGTGCTGTTGAACTCGGCTCCGGGCGATCTTGCTTCCGTGAATGTCGAAGCGGCCGTGGAGCAGCCGGTTGGTGGAAAAAGACCGTGATGCGGCTTCAACCATTCAACTGGCTCCGATTGTTTCTGATCGGCCTCGCTGTGCTTGGAGCGATGGGGCATGATGTGTCGGGAGCTGCAGAGGGTGAGGGCTCTTCCACGGTGCAACGACCGTTCATCGTTTTTGACGCGACGTTGTATAAAAACAAACCCTCCTTCTCGGATTATCCTGTCCTTCGTCCGATCACGGTGCTCTACGAATGGCCGTTGTTTCTCACCGATCAGTCGTCAGCCGCATTGCCGTCGGCGCAAAGGGTACGATCCGCCGTCAAGAATTTGAGTGAGGCGTCAGATCTGGTGGTTCTCGATATCGAGCGCTGGCCGCTCAAGGGTGATGCGCAGGCCGTGAAGACGAGCGTCGGTAAGTTGCTGATGGTTTTATCGTGGATCAAGCAGGAAATGCCCAGTGCCAAGATCGGGACCTATGGAACCGTCCCGTTGCCGGACTATTGGCGGGCCATTCGTGGGCGGACGAACGCGGACTTTCAAGCCTGGCAGCGGGATAACGACCGATTGGATGAGTTGCTGCCTAGTATGGATGCCTTGTATCCCTCCATTTATACGTTCTACTCCGATCGCCAAGGCTGGGTAACCTATGCGATTGCACAGATCGAGGAGGCTCGCCGAAAAGCCAATGGAAAGCCGGTCTACGCATTTCTGTGGCCACAGTATCATGAGTCGAACTATCTCATCGGTCTCAAACCGATCGAGCCGGATTATTGGGAGCTGCAATTAAACACCGTTTCTCAATATGCGGATGGAGTCGTGATCTGGGGGGGGTGGGGGAAGCATGAGCCGGAACCGTGGAACGAAGATGCTCCTTGGTGGCAGGTGACCAAGCGTTTTATGAACCGAATCGACGGGGTTGCTCCTAGTGTCCCATCGGGGTTGAAAGCGCAATAGTGCCGCGGTGATCGATGAGTGGTT
>NIUT01000084.1 GCA_002254365.1 Nitrospira sp. UW-LDO-01 | reverse complement strand
CTCGAGGAGAGAGGTCCGTAGTGCGTCATGTCTGCTCACATCAGCTACGACCATGACCGTGACGGAGCGCTCTCAACTGCTCGATTGGACGCGTCCTTGCATCATCTCTCAGGCCGCAGTTTTCGTGTTGGCTCCACCGCGTATCTTCGTTCTGATCCATTCAAGCCGATGAGCGAAGATGAATTGGATAACGAGGAACTCGTCTCGTCCTTCTGAATTGGAGTCAATACAGCGGTTCAGGGAGAGGCCGACCTGCTGAATCGCCTGTGTCGATGTTGCGATGGGGCTGTGGCCAGGGGATTCAGTGTAAAAGAAACCGAATCTGCACGAAACAAGCACTTCCCTGTTAAGATACAGGCCGCTCACTCACAATGGAACAAAGGAACGGGACACCATGACGACTCTCTCATCATCTCGTGCCGTGCTGGTGGCGATCCAGACTCCTGGAGTGACTCGAGAGGAACTGGATGGTTCGCTGCATGAGCTTTCCCGTCTCGTCAAGACCCTCGGGTACCAGGTGGTCGGCCATGTGACTCAAAAACGGAACTCCGAGAAGTTTTCAACCGTCCTGGGGCAAGGGAAACTCACGGAGTTGGCCCGGTGGACTGGTGGGCCAGGTACTATCGGGATGTCATTTGAAAAACCGATGTACAAAGCGGCCTTAAAGCAAGAAGCTACTGAATCAGATGAAGTTGATGATTTCATCGAGGAGGAACCGGAGGACCTCTGCGAGGGTTCTCTCACTCCTCATCAACAGGCGCAGATTGTCATCGTGGATTGCGATCTGTCGCCGTCACAATTGAGTAACCTTGAACGTGCCGTCGGTGTGCCGGTGCTGGACCGAACCGGGGTCATCATTGAAATTTTCAGTCGACATGCCAGGACCAGGGCGGCCCGACTGCAGGTGGAGATCGCGCGGCTCAACTATCTGGCACCACGGTTGCGGGAGACCGGCGGCGGGAGAGAGCGGCAAGGCGGAGGCATCGGCGGAAAGGGGGCAGGTGAAACGAGCCTCGAACTCGATAAGCGACGCATTCGTGATCGCGTGAAAGAACTCAAGTCGGAATTGGCGGCCATTGGAGATGAGCATCATACGCGTCGGGCAAGGCGAGGGAGTGAATTGACGGTCGCGCTCGTCGGATATACCAATGCCGGAAAATCCTCATTGATGCGGGCGATGACGGGAAGCGATGTGCTCGTGGCCGACAAACTGTTCGCCACACTCGATACCACGATTCGGCCTCTGTATCCTGAAACGCGTCCGAAAGTGCTCATGAGCGATACGGTGGGATTCATCAAAAAACTTCCGCATGATCTGGTGGCGTCGTTCAAGTCGACGCTTGATGAAGCGGCCTCTGCTTCCCTGGTGCTGTTTGTCGTCGATGCGTCGGACTCTTCCTTTCGGTCTCAACTTGACGTCACGCGAAACGTGTTAGCCGAAATGGGCGCCACGGATATTCCCAGCCTTCTGGTATTGAATAAGCAAGATCGCCTCGGCCCGGAGGAGATCGTCTCGCTGAAGTCTGAATATCCGGATGCCGTGTTCCTGTCCACGAGAAACCCGAACGATGTGATCGCTTTGCGTGAGCGCATCATGGGGTACTTCGAGCAGGAGATGATCGATGAGGAATTGCATATTCCATTTACGGCTCAGAAGATCCTGGCCGAGATCCGATCGCGGATGCGGATCCTGTCCGAACAGTATGATGCCGAAGGCGTGACGATCCAGGTGCGATCGACCCCTGAGCACCTGACGGTAATCAAGAAGAAGCTCGCGCGGTAAGCCGCGACTCTTGCCATCGACCAGCCGTTCATCAATAGGGAGACAGGTCTCGGTTGCGAGCTAGGATCACTGTGAACTTCCAGGCCCGTTTCCACGATCTGGAAAAGAGAAAAGAGAGGGCAACCCGTTCACTTCCACGTACAATAACTCTGTGACCGACTCAATTCTCGCTCTAAATCTGATCAACCCACTGTGAGGCGGATGTATGACCATTACTGAGTCTGAATCGACTGACCTGCCGACTCCAACGGGGCCGATGCGGACCTATCTCGTTCGTCCTAATGTTGAGGGTCATTATCCTGGGGTGATGCTCTACTCGGAGATTTTCCAGGTCACGGGGCCGATCCGTCGCACGGCCGCGATGCTGGCGAGCCATGGATTGGTGGTGGCGGTACCGGAGATCTTTCATGAGCTGGAGCCGGCCGGTACGGTATTGGCCTATGACGAGGCAGGTGCGGCGCGCGGCAATCAGCACAAAATCACCAAAACTCTGTCGAGCTATGATGATGATGCGCGTGCGGTCTTGGACTATCTGGCGTCGTCACCCTATTGCACGGGTAAGTTGGGTGTGATGGGGATCTGCATTGGAGGCCATCTGGCGTTTCGTGCGGCGATGCAGCCCGATGTACTGGCCGCCGCATGTTTCTATGCGACGGACATTCACAAGCACAGTCTCGGCCAGGGACTCCATGACGACAGCCTGGATCGGGTTGCCGAGATACGGGGTGAACTCCTGATGATCTGGGGTCGACAGGACCCGCACATCCCTCGCGAGGGGCGGGCACTCATTTACAATGCACTGAGTGATGCCGCTGTGCGATTTCAGTGGCATGAGTTCAACGGCGCCCATGCCTTTCTTCGCGACGAAGGTCCTCGCTACGACCCGGCTGCTGCACGGATCTGCTATGGTCTCGCGACTGAGCTCTTCCACCGTCGACTACGGTGAAGCCTGGAATGTGATCCGGGCCTATCGCCTGAGAAACCCAATCCAGCGCCAGAGGTTCACCAAGCTTGCCAGGGATGCGGCCAGGTAGGTGAATGCGGCGGCGGTCAGGATGCTACGAGCCCCCCGCTCATCCTCCGGCGAGAGATAATTGCCTTGCCTGAGAACGGGCAGGGCCCGCTTGAAACTGGCATCCCATTCGACGGGAAGCGTGATCAGGTGGACCAACGTCGAGATCCCCATCGTCGCCATCCCAGCCATCAGCACGACGACACTCGCAACCGGGGTGCGTGCGACTGCCCCCGCGATAGGGATGGCCATCATGAGCACCGCCCCGATCTTTTCCGCTTTTTGCGCAACCAGCACGAGCTTTGTGCGCTCCGTCAATGGCTGGTATCCAAGGTGGTCCTGAATGGCGTGTCCGACTTCGTGGGCGGCGATTGTAATCGCCGTCAGGGATTTACCATCGAAGATTTCCGGTGTCAGACGAACTGTTTTGCCGACAGGATCATAGTGATCGCCTATTCGCGTCGGCTCCACGATGACGTGCTGAAGGTCGAATCGATTGAGCAGGTGTCTGGCTAACTCTCCTCCGGTCCCAGGAAAGTCCGGACGAGGCGTATTGTGTCTGGCAAAGACGCGCTTGGTCCAGAGTTGCGGCCCCACGATGACCAGCGCCACGATGAGTAACAGTAGGACGAGGCGTACCATTTCTCCCGCTCCTCCTCGATTGATCAGCTGACCTACCCCTGAAGTTCCCAGACCAAACCGGGTGAGGCCGGGCTGTCTTACTCCATAGGCTACCACAGATGACGGCAAGAATCGGTGCTGATTTCTCAGTGTGACACTACATACATGTGGTCACGGATGCCGTGAGAGATAGGTGGTTGGCTGCATGGTGGCAGAATGTCTTTTCCTGTCGAGGCCTGATGGGGTATGCTTCTGCGAGTGCGAAGGCAAGGAGAAGGTACAGACGAGCATTTGCTGGCTCCTCACGTTATCAGTCCTTCTGCAACATACTCAGGGCTCATCCTCACGGCCAAATCGTGTGCCGCCCGTCTCCCTATTGAATGACAAGAGGCTCCATCATGTTCAACAGCGATGAGCGTGAGACATGAACCTCACGTATGACGTCATCGTGGTCGGTAGCGGTCCAGCCGGTTCTATCACGGCGTGGCGATTGGCCAGGGCAGGTGTTCGGGTTGCCGTTCTTGAGAAGGCTGCACTGCCCCGGTACAAGACCTGCGGTGGTGGGATCATTGGTCGTACCCTACAGGCCTTGCCTATCGATGTACGCCATGTGATTGAACAGGACTGTCACACGGCCCAACTCCAGGTTGTTTCCGAGGGCTTATCCTTCACCACTCATCGATCAGTACCAATTGTCTCCATGACGATGCGCGATCAGTTTGATTATGCCCTGCTGTCCGCTGCACAGGCTGCAGGTGCTGTACTGTATCAGCGCTGCGCCGTCGAAGAGGTTTCTCCAAAGAGCGACTGGGTGACCGTTACGACGGACAAGGGGGCCATGATGGCCAAGTTTCTCGTCGCTGCCGACGGGGCGCTCAGCCCGATCGCACGGAAAGTCGGAATGGTGGACGGACGGGTACTAATTCCAGCTTTGGAGTACGAGGTCATGATCCCTCAGGAGCGGTTGGATCGCTTTCGCGGTGTGGCACGGTTTGATTTTGGCATCCTCCCTCATGGCTATGCCTGGGCGTTTCCGAAACGACAACACCTCTCGATCGGTATCCTCTCGATGGTGCAGCGAGAGTGCGAGCTGAAGCGCACAATCATGCAGTATCTCGATTTGCTTGGGTGTGGTGATCTGACTCAGATTGAGCGTCACGGATTCGTCATTCCTATTCGGCCACGAACAGGACCATTTATGAAGAACCGCGTTCTGTTGGTGGGAGACGCGGCTGGATTTGCCGATCCGGTCACCGGAGAAGGCATTTCATGTGCCCTTCGCAGTGGTCAATTGGCTGCCCAGTCCTTGATCGACGGGAATCTGGAAGAAGAAGCCGTTCAAGGCAAGTATACTCGGTCAGTGACAGAGTCCCTCATGCCTGAACTGCGAGCCGGGCGCCTGTTGGCTCGATTGCTGTACGACTTTCCTCGTCTCCGGTCCTGGGCGTTTTTACGGCAAGGGCAGCGCCTCTCTGAAGCGGTGACGGATGTGATGGCCGGGACCCGGACCTATTGCGACCTGATATGCATACCTCAGGCCCTAGTCAGGCTGTTGACTCCTGCATGGATCAAGAAGGCGGGAGACCGATCCGCATGATTCGGGGGCTGCCAGGCTAGAGAAGTGTCGGGTAGGTCTTTCCACTCAGCACAGAGTGCGGTATTCTTCCGGCGGCATACAGTATGGGAGGGGAGATGAGTCGCACGTCGTTCTGTTCTGTCTCTGACCCCGGCAGGGGCTGCTTCAGGAGTGTCGTCCTCTGGTTGGTTGGTGTGGGGCTTGGTCTCTTGACCGGATGCAGCGAGACCTCATTGACGGTGTCTCATGTTGATCAGGAGCCGTTCACGGTTTATCAGCAGCTTGCCCGCCTCGAAGTCACCTCGGATCGCTTGTTCCACATGATCGCTGCTCAGTCGGATGTGGTGGGGTACAGTCGCCTGCTTGAAGCTCAATCAGGCCTGTCTACGCCATTGACCTTGACGCAAGCGGATCGAATTGAACAATCGTTCATTCACTCCCTCAAAGTCATGCTCATCGATCTCGCGCCGACGAACTTCTGGGAAGATCAGCTTGCAGACTACTACGGCACCAGACTGGCTGGCGCAGATGCGCAGGCGCTGGTCACACGGTATGACGATGAGAGCCTATTGCTGTGGTCCACGTTACAGGATCTTCGCCAGTCGTTCGTCAGAGACCGTCTACCGGAGCTCTTGCCGCTCGTTCGTGCGCGGTCGCAAATTTACCAGATCCCAAGCCAATCCATGGAACCGACGCTGTTGCCGGGTGACCATGTGATTGTGCACCAGGTTGCGTATCAGGCCGCGGAGCCCCAGCAGGGGGACGTCGTCGTCTACCGCTATCCGGACCAGAATGGGAAACGGTTTCTTCATCGCGTGATCGGACTCCCCGGTGATCAGATTGCGATTCGCGACCAGGTCGTGTATGTGAATGGGGAGGCCTTGTCGGAGCCCTATACGCGCCATTCTGATCGCTCCAGTATGGCCGGGCACGTCCGCGATCATCTCCCACCGATTACCGTTCCGCTGGAGACCTATTTTTTGATGGGTGATAACCGTGAGGAAAGTTTAGACAGCCGTTTCTTGGGTCCGATCAGCAAGGAACATCTGCTGGGACGGGTGCTCTTTGTCTACTGGTCGGTCAACCCTGACACACACGATCCGCGATGGGAACGGCTCAATCAGCTGGTGCGCTGACAGCGATCACGATTGCACGAAACAGACTGTCTTATTCCCCTATGACTCCGCTGGCCCAATTGGAGCGTCACCATGTTGGGAATCTGTGATCCGCTGCTCGCGGTCTGCTCGATGTTATTTGGGGGCGCAGCTTCCTACGTCATCTTGAGTATCGCCGAACGGATGCGTGCTCCCGACCAAGGTCAGGCCACGATTCGATGGCTACTCATTGGAGCCCTCGCAGCCGGCCTTGAGATCTGGGCCATGCATTTCATCGGGAACCTTGCCTTTTGTCCAAGCGTTCCGGCAACCGAAGACGCAGGCCTTGCCATACTCTCACTACTCTCCGCGGGGGCAACCGGAGCCATCGCTGTCTATGTGCTCAGCAGTCACGTCGAGAGGTGGATGCGGCTCGTCTCTGGGGGTATGTTGATGGGGGCCTGCATGAGTCTCACCCACGTGACCAGCGCCATGGCTGTGCACCAACCGACGGATGTCCAAGCCATCATTCTGCCATTTGTCTATTCGGTCATCGGCATCGTTGTTCTCAGTGTGATCGTCACCGTGATCGGAGGATTGAATATCACCTACGGTGGCTGGCGGGTGACGGAAAAGTCGACCGCGATGGGGGTCGCCCTTGCCGGAACGCATCTGATCGGGCTGATTCCGATGTACGGGATGATGGGGGATGTCACGAACCGTACTCAGCCACCGGCCATCGACGTTGATCTGCTTGCGGTCGTCGCCGTGTCACTGTCCACCCTCCTGGCCATTATCGATCGGCAAGTGACGAAGGCCTCTCGTCAGGCTCGCGCGAGTCATGCTCGGTTGATCGAAGCGATCGAAAGCGTTCCGCAATGGTTCGCATTGTTCGACGCGGGCGATCGTCTGATCATCTGCAACCACAAGTATCGCGAAGTCATGTCCGGGGCTGGGGCTGAGGTTCAATCCGGCGACCTCTTCGAATCGATCGTCCGCCGGACCGCCGAACGCGGCGATATCCCAGCTGCGATGGGGAATGTCGAACCCTGGATGCGCTGGCGTCTTGAGATGCATCGCAATCCGGTGACACCGTACCTTGAGTATCGGACCAGTGGGGAGTGGCTGCAAATCAATGAGCGGAAGACTCAGGATGGCGGGATCGTCTGTATCGCCACCGACATTACGGCTTTGAAAAATGCCGAACAAGCGGCCGAGGATGCCAAGGCACGGTTGGCGGATTCGTTGGCCTTGGTCGAGGCCGCAAAAACCCGTATGCAAGAAGAGTTGAATGTCGGCCGCGATATTCAGCGGAGTATGCTGCCGCGCGTATTTCCCGCTTTCCCAGATCGAAAGGAATTGGAACTTTATGCCGTGCTGGAACCCGCGTTGGAGATCGGCGGCGATCTCTACGATTTTTTTCTCGTCGGTCAGCATCAGCTCTGTTTTGTGATCGGTGATGTGTCGGGCAACGGAGTCCCTGCCGCATTGTTTATGGCCATGACAAAAATCATGGTGAAGACCAGAGCCGCCTCTGATCCGTCGCCCGCCAGCATCGTGACTCATGTGAATGATGCGCTCAGTGCCGAGAACGATAGCTGCATGTTCGTCACGCTCTATCTCGGCATCTTGAATCTCCGAGACGGCACGCTTGTGACAACCAATGCCGGCCATAATCCTCCCTTGTTAAAGCGAGCGAATGGAGCGTTCGAATGGCTGACGGCTCAAGATGGGCCTCTGGTCGGGCCTATGGCAGGCATTGCGTTCAAAGAAAGCACCATTCAGTTGGAGCCTGGGGACGAACTCTTTCTCTACACCGATGGAGTCACCGAAGCCGACAATAGGAGGCGCGAACTGTTCGGCAAGGATCGGCTGAAAATGGTGCTGGATAAATCACAGGCTCGTTCGGTGGTGGATCGTTTAGGGGAAGTGATGCAGGCGGTGAGAACGTTTGCGGGTGACGCTCCACAGGCTGATGACATCACGATGCTGGGATTGCGCTATCACGGCATGACTCCCTCTGATGTTGGGACGCGAGTGTTTCGACAGACGATGCGCAACCAGTTGGAGGCCATTCCAGTCCTACAGACTGCCTTTGAGGAGTATGTGGCACAATGGGACGGAGCCAAGCCGCTGATCCCTACGCTCAATATGGCGCTGGATGACCTGTTGAACAATGTGGTGCAGTATGCCTTTCCCAACGACCCGACGGAGCATCACATCCATGTGGAAGGGGATGTGCAGGATGGGTGTGTCATTTTGACTATTACGGATGACGGTATTCCCTTCAACCCCTTAAGCGCCGCTCCTCCGGACCTCTCCGTATTGCTGCATGAACGAGGAATCGGTGGGTTGGGGATTCATCTGGTCCGCTCTATGTTTGACCAAGTCACCTACCACCGCAACGTGGGATGCAATGTGTTGACGGTGAAGAAGAAACTGGTATCCGGGTCGTCTGTTCTCGGCCACCGAGCCGATACGGCTCGGATCAGCTCAAGTGATGTCGAGAAAAAGTCGCCACCACTGGTCCAGGAACCGAGGGGCGTGGGGATTCATGTCGAATCAAGTCGACGCGGGACCGTGGTGATCGTCGCACCGCGGGATCGCTTCGACACGAACAGTGCACCGGAGGTCGAACAGATTCTGACGGATCACATCGAGAGAGGCGAACGCCGGATTGTGTTGGATCTCTCCCACATTTCGTACATTTCCTCGATTGGGTTGCGGGTGATACTGAAAGCCGCCATGGACATGACCGAAAGGGGTGGGAGGCTCGTCCTCGCGGGGGGAAATGAGCATGTTCGCACCGTACTCCAACTGAGCGGGGCGTTGCTGATGAGCCTCTATGCCTCCACGTTAGAAGAGGCCCACTCCAAGGTCCAAGAGGGAGGGTAAGAAGGAGGTGCGAGAGGTTTGTCTCTTTTAGTCAGCCGATATTGTGCCGGTGGAACCAAACACGTATCGCTGCTATCATAGGCTGCTCGGAACTCAGCTCAGACCATGTGCCCGATGTTTTCTATGTAAGGAGGGGATGATGGACCAAGGAACCCGACACACATTGACCGTGACTTCCCATGAAAGTGCGGGGATTACCTTCGTGAAGGTGCAGGGTAGCTTGTCTGCCACCACTGCCGAACAGGGGAATAAGGAGATCAAGAAGATTTTGGACCAAGGCGCGAAAAAACTCGTCCTGAACCTGGCCGATGTCGATTATATCAGCAGTGGAGGGATCCGAGTCCTGATCCTGACCTCAAAAGAGCTGAGCGCCGTTCAAGGACAGATGAAGATCGCGGCAGCAAAAGGGATGGTCAAGGAGGCGCTCGAAGCCAGCGGATTTCATCTCCTCAACCGTGTGTACGGAAGCACCATTGAACTCTGTAATACGGAAGAAGAAGCTGCCGCAGGATTTACGACCTAGCGGTCTCCGTACCGGATCAACCTGGGTCACGCAAGAGTAGGAGGCTCTCTTGTTCGTGAGACTTCCTATAGTCCTAGGCAGACCGATAGCGCGTAGTCCTGTGTCCCGGAGCTTCCTCTGTCTGGGTGTTCTGACAATGGCAGGGTGTACGACTATGGCTCACGTCACGAATCTTTCAGATGAATCCTGTCGAACCTCGTTTACTCAACAGTTATCCAGCATGTTGACCAGTCAAGGTGAATCCTCGGCTAATTCTGACGCACTTGCAAACAAGACTGTGTTGACGCTCACCACCTACGATCTCGGGCCCCGGCCATTCGCCATCGCGGCCCCGTCAGGCACGGACTATCGGTTTTTTATCGACCGTAAAGGAACACACTGTGTCCTGACCTTGTATGGGCGTCGAAAGGGGTTTGTCTCTTATACCAACAATCTCACCTATATTGCGACCGAGTCGCTTCCGGGCTGTGCCTGTGTCGACTCGTGATCTCATCCGTCTTGCCATTCCTCCTTTTCGACTCCCGGCAGTGTCGTTTCTATACTTGATGAGCAAGTTTTCATCTTGTCCTAATGCTCCTTTTATCTTCCGGGTTTATAACGGATCAGCAAGGTGAGCCGAGCCTGTAGGCGTGTGGAGCGCCTCGGGTCACGAGCTCGAGATGTTGGTGTCGGCATATCGCACAAGGAGGACACGCGATGAAGGACGTGACGAAGAGACTGATCATCTCTCCATCTGCTCTGCCCACTCCATTTCAGCAGGCGTTGAGGCGGCCATCACCGAACCATCTGTTGGAATTAGTGACCCGCTTATGCCTCTTCAAAGCCGAGCGCTGGGGACGCCGGGCGCTGTTTTATGAGAAGCATCGCGACTATTTCCCACGCTTGTCCTCCAGTCGATTTGTGAGTCGATGTCGATTGTTGGAAGCGAGGTACCGAGCACTGGCTCAGCTGATATTCCTGATACCGGCCGATGAACGTCTCGTTCCGGTGCATGCTGTCGGTGTGCGTCGAAGATAGATGAGCCGTATGACATACCGACGAATAAGCCGGCATCGTTTGGGTGGAACAGCCCAACTGTTCCACCCAAACGCACAGTCCTCGGTCGTACGAGCGATCGGGATGGGCTTGGTGCAGAATATCTCTCATGCCTCTCCGGTTTTCCCCTGAGGATGAATAGCTCACGGTCCGACATGCAGCTGCTACTCGTCATGTGTGATGCGGGTTCTCCGCGTTGATTGCTCGCGCGGATTCTGTTTCAAGGCCATTCCTTCTCCTCTGTCGATGTGTCTTGCGCTGACCATCCTCTTCCACGTACCATCTGCATCCAAAGTATGAATCCGGTTTCCTCTCGAGTACTCTCGGTCCATTTTCAGCATGAAAGGTGTCAGCATCCGTATGAAACAGAACCAATCGTCAGCATCCACCGGCCCGAATGCCACGGGCTTCTCACCAGGGTTCGCCTCACTCGGGCTTGAAGCGCCGCTTCTCACGACACTGGAAACCTTGGGCTATGAAGAACCGACTCCGATCCAACGGGAGGCCATTCCACCGCTGCTGAGTGGTCGAGACCTTCTAGGACAGGCGGCCACAGGGACCGGTAAGACCGCGGCCTTCGCATTGCCGATGCTGCAGCGAATCGCGCATGCAGAAAAGGCTCGTCCCTCGGCGCTTGTGCTCGTGCCGACCCGCGAATTGGCGATCCAAGTCGGCGAAGCGATGCAGCGGTACGGCAAGGAATTACGGATGAGTGTGTTGGCGGTGTATGGCGGACAGGCTATCGGTCCGCAGTTGCACGCACTCAAGCGGGGGGTCGATGTGGTTGTGGCCACACCTGGACGCGCCCTGGATCATATCCGCCGTGGGACGCTGAAGCTGCAAGAGGTGAAGATCGTCGTCTTGGACGAAGCAGATGAAATGCTAGACATGGGATTCGCGGATGATTTGGATGCGATTCTGACAGGCACGCCCAAGACCAAACAGACCGCCTTGTTCTCAGCGACGATGCCCCCGCGGATTCGTTCAATCGCCCACCGGCATCTCCACAACCCCGTCGAGATTACGATTGCAAAAGAACCTATCAAATCCGGCACGGCTCCTCGCGTCCAGCAAGCGGCCTATATCGTCACCAGACAGCATCGAGGCGCCGCACTCGCCCGCGTGATTGAGGTAGCTGGTGCAAAATCAGCATTAGTCTTCTGTCGAACCAGGCTGGAAGTAGATGAAGTGACGGCGATGCTCACGGGGCGTGGCCATCGTGCCGAGGCAATCCACGGCGGCATGAACCAGGGACAGCGCGATCGCGTGATGCAGGCGTTCAAGGCTGGGCAAACCGAATTGTTGGTCGCGACCGATGTCGCGGCGCGTGGTCTGGATATTCCACAGGTCTCACATGTAATCAATTACGACCTCCCGTCCTCAGCTGAAGTGTACGTGCATCGGATCGGCAGGACCGGCCGAGCCGGTCGGGAAGGCGTGGCCATCACGATCCTTGACCCGCGAGAACAACGTTTGCTGCGAACGATTGAGCAACACACGAAGGCTCAGGTCAGTGTCTTGCCGGTACCCAGCGTCGCCGATCTTCGCGCCAAACAATTGGAGCGGATCCACGCCACTATGGCCGAGGTCTTGGGCGATGGTAAGCTGGATGGGTTCACTCCCCTTGTCGATCGGCTGACCGCCTCCCATTCACCTGCCGATGTTGCGGCGGCTGCGATCAAACTGCTTGTGCGAGTCCAGGGTGGGGAGCGTCCTGAACAAGAGATTCCCGCGTTGCCTCCCCGTCAGGCTGAATTCGGCAGACCGGTCAGGCAAGCCGGTCGCTATGACGATCGGTCCCGGAGTCTACCTTCCCGATCCGATCGTCGGCCGACAGGGCCGCCACGTCATGGTGGCGGGCGGGAGACCGGCATGGCACGGGTATACATCGGTGCTGGACGCGAGGCGGGTATCAGACCTGGCGATCTTGTCGGCGCCATCGCCAACGAGGTGAAAGTCAACTCAAGCGTTATCGGCGCGATCGAAGTCGAAGAGCGGTTTTCTCTGGTCGATGTTCCGGAATCCCTTGCTCCACGTATTATTCAACAGCTCAGCCGCGCACGGATCAAGGGGAGAAAAGTGTCTGTACGAATCTTTCACGACTGACGCAGCGGCAGAGTGAATGGGGCACGGGTGTCGATGCCGAACAAGAGTGGGCCATGACGTGGCGCATGTCCTGTCAGATTTGTGTGACATGCTGCCGCTCATCATCTCGTTGTCACGAAGGTGCCGAGCGCGTTGAAGAGGGTGGGTGATTGAAGTCGCCATGATATCGGCCGGTGAACCTTCGCAGTCCTTCTACTTCAACTGATCGACAACGTCATGGCATCTGCACCATCCGCTGATTCCGCCATACAGGATCCTCCCCCCATCGTCCCTGCCACGGTCAGGGTTCCTGAGATTACAGTCAAAGCCGTGGTGCTGTCGGTCGTCCTTGCTGCGGTATTGGCTGCAGCCAATGCCTACCTGGGACTTTTTGCAGGCATGACGGTCTCTGCTTCGATTCCAGCTGCAGTCGCATCCATGGCGATTCTGCGGCTGTTCCGACATTCGAACATTCTCGAAAATAATATTGTTCAAACTGCGGCATCATCGGGCGAAGCGTTGGCTGCCGGTGTGATCTTCACGATCCCCGCCTTGCTCTTGGTCGGCTATTGGTCAGAGTTTGACTACTGGCAGACGACAGTAATCGCAGGAGTAGGCGGGCTTCTCGGTGTGCTCTTTACGATTCCTCTACGGCGTGCCTTGATTGTGACCGCTCGCTTGCGTTTTCCGGAGGGGGTGGCGACGGCAGAAGTGTTGAAGGTAGCCGCTGCGGATCGGAGTACCACAGGGACGCGTAACGCAGTAGGAGATGTTCGGTCCCTACTGGCGGCTGCGCTCCTCGGTGGTCTTGTGAAATTTGGCGAGAGCGGTATGCGTCTGTGGACTGAGTCACTGGAAGGAGCGACCCATGTTGGGCGTACCGTTCTTTATGCCGGACTCAATCTTTCGCCCGCTCTACTCGCAGTGGGCTTTATCATCGGTCTCCATACATCGGTCGTTGTGTTCTTGGGTGGTGTGGTTGGTTGGCTGATCCTGATGCCAGCATATGGATTCCTCAATGGGCTGCCGCCTGATCTGTCAGGACTGAATGCCGCGATCGCGATTTGGAGCGGACAGATCCGGTACGTCGGTATCGGTGCGATGCTGACCGGTGGATTGTGGACGTTGACGAAATTGCATGAGCCGGTCTGGAACAGTATCCAAACATTACGGGAAAGCTATTGGGCGAGCAAAACATCAAAAACCAAGGGTCGCGTGGTGCGTACGGAGCAGGATGCGCCGCTCATGTGGACTCTGGTGCCTTTTGGGATGTCATTGATTCCGATGGCCTGGATTTATACTACCGTCGTGAACGATATTGTGATTGGTTGTCTCATGACGATGGTCATGGCGCTTGCTGCGTTTCTCTTTTCTTCTGTGGCGGCTTATATGGCCGGACTTGTGGGAAGCTCCAGTAATCCTGTGTCCGGAGTGACCATCGCCACAATCATGCTGGCAGCCCTGTTGCTCGTCTTCTTCCTTGGTGTTGGACACCCAGCGGGGCCTGCCGCGGCACTGGTGATCGGCGCTGTGGTCTGCTGTGCGGCAGCAATGGGCGGAGACAATCTACAAGACTTGAAGACGGGCTATCTGGTCGGAGCGACGCCGTGGAAACAACAGGTGATGCAGGTGATCGGGGTCGTCACCGGTGCGATGGTGTTGGTCCCAGTTCTCTCGCTACTTCAGGCAAAGTACGGGATTGGAGAAGCGACGGCGAGTCATCCCCATCCATTGAGTGCGCCGCAGGCGACGTTGATGGCCAGCCTCACGCGTAGCGTCTTTGGTGCAGGGCTGCCGTGGCATCTCGTCGGATTGGGTGCGGTCATCGGAATACTTGTGATTCTGTTGGATCGACGGCAGGAGCGGCATGGCAGTGAGTTGCGATTCCCCGTGCTTGCGGTTGCGCTGGGGATCTATTTGCCGCTGAAGCTCTCTGCCGCGATCTTTGCCGGTGGGGTGATTGCCGCAATGGTGAGGGCGGTGACAGGGAAGGGAGATGAACCTTCGCAAAGAGGATTGCTGTTTGCAGCCGGTTTAATTACCGGTGAGGCCTTGATGGGGATTCTGTTGGCCTTGCCGATTGCGCTGAGCGCGATATGGCTTGGCCTTGGAGCTGATCCGTTCGAGTTGTTCACTACTCCACCGCTCGGCGGGTGGCCCGGCTTGGCGATGATGGTTCTGGTTGGCACGCTGCTGTATCGAAGTGCGGTCGCTACTGGGAGGCCATGAGGGACTTCTGTTACCAACTCCGCTTCGTCAGTGGAGTGAAACGGAGAAGGTTCTGTCATGAGCGATAGTCCATCTCGTCTGGGGGATTTTCTGACGGCGACATATGAGATTGATGGACCTGAGCCCAAGGCTCGCGCCACAGCCGAGCGTATTTGTTTCGACCAGACCGTTGAGGCGGAAGGTGATCTGCTCCCGCACGCGCTCCAAGCACAGATTGTGGGGCAGATAGCGGATCTCCGACAAACTTCTGGAGGGCGTTACCACGCCACCATTCAGTATCGAGAAGAACTTCTGAGTGGTGACTGTACGGATCTCCTCAATGTCTTGTTTGGAACCAGCAGCCTTCGTGGCAATGTCAGATTGTTGTCCTTTACCATGACGGAGGGACTGCTGTCGGCCTGGCGGGGACCACGGTTTGGCATTGAAACCATCAGGCGGATGCTGGCTGTTCACAACCGTCCGCTTCTATGTGGCGTATTGAAACCGTTAGGGCGCAGCGCACAGGAACTTGCCGAGCTGGCTACTCAGCTTGTTGACGGTGAGGTGGATCTGATCAAAGATGATCAGAGCTTAGTGGATCAGCGTTGGTGTCCATTTGAGGAACGAGTCTCCCGTTGTGCGGAGGCCATCAGTGACATGAGTCAACGGCGAGGTCGCCCTTGTCTCTATTTTGCCCATGTGAGTGGTGCAGCTGAGACTATGCGGAAGCGAGCGGCACGGGCTAAGACGCTCGGTGCCACTGGTCTCTTGATCGCGCCAGGCCTGACGGGATTGGATGCCTTGAGGTTGTTCAGTTTAGACGAAGGTCTGCACCTGCCGATCATGAGTCATCCGACGTTTTGGGGTGCGTCAGTCGGTTCTGAAAGGGGCGGGCTTGCCCCAGGTGTTCTGTACGGATTGCTGCCTCGGCTCGCGGGAGCTGACGTCACCATTTATCCAGCGTTCGGGTCGGACTACTCTCTGTCGCAACAAGACTGTCTTTCGGTCGCCCAGCGCTGTCGGGAATCATGGGGATCGCTCAACCCAGCAATGCCGGCTGTTGGCGGACGAATTGGACCAGAACAGCTGCTAGAACTGCGACGGGTCTTAGGGTCTGATGTTGCCTTTGTCGTCGGAAGCCGTATTCAGAAGGATCCAGAAGGCATTCCGGCGGCATTGCGAGCATTTCATCGTAGGATGCGGGAATTGGGTCCTTCGTCTGTTTGAACACCGCTTCCTAAAGTGGAGGAGGCTTTGGTATGCTTCAGGTGACTATTGCGTCGGTGCTGATGTACTCGTAGGGAGGGAAGGATGAAGATCTCCACTCGGTTTCTCGAGATGCTCCGCACGATCGGCCATTTATGGGCCGACCTTCCGTTATTGGTTCGCTTGCTCAAAGCGTGGAAGCAAGGCAACTACAGGGGATTGTCCGTGCGCACGATCGCATCAATTGCCGTGTCGATCCTCTATGTCCTGAGTCCTGTGGACGCGATACCGGATTTCATTCCAGGAATCGGACTCATCGATGATGCCGCGATACTGGCGCTGCTGCTCCATAGTCTCGCACAGGATCTATCGGCGTTTCGTGTGTGGGAGCAGAGTCGCAACGGAGTCTAACCAGCGTCACTTCGCCGTTTCACTTTGGCCGTTGGTAGGGCACTCAGCGGATCCTCAGGCCAGTGGTGTTTGGGATACCGACCACGCAGATCCTTGCGCACGTCTTGGTACGTTCGCTTCCAGAACCCCCCCAAATCTTGTGTGACTTGCATCGGGCGCTTGGCTGGAGAGAGGAGATGCAGCATCACCGGTACGTTTCCACCGGCCACTCGGGGTGTCTGCTGACAGCCGAACATCTCTTGTAACCGGACTGCGAGCACTGGCGGACCGGACGGGCTGTAGTCGAGACGGAGCCGGGAACCACTCGGCACCGTGATATGTGTCGGAGCCAGCTGATCGAGACGTGTGTGCTGTTCGTATGTGAGTAGAGCATGCAATGGGGCACCAAGGTCCAGCCTGCTTACGGCGTTGAGGGTGGTCATGCCGGACACAAATGGACCGAGCCACGTCTCCAATGTCTGCAGCAGCGTTTCTTCTGAGAGGTCCGGCCATTCGGAAGCGGACCCTTCAAGCTGTTTCAGCCAGGCAATACGAGTCCGCCATTGTGTGAGTTCCGACGTAAAGTGGAGCGCCTGCAGTCCGGCCTCATACACCCCTCGTAGAAGGGCAGTTGTGACGAGCTGAGGATCCGGGTTTGAAAGCCCCTCTTCTAGAAGCACAACCGCTCCAAGCCGACGGCGACGCGATGCTCGAACCGCCCCGGCCCGAGCATCCCAGATGACTGACTCCTCAGTCATGACGTGATCGCCGTACAACGATTCGATCTCCTGTCCGGTGAGAGGCGCAGCCAGGTTGATTTTGGCCCATTGGCCTCCACCCTCCACATCTGCCACAACGAGGAAAGGCTCCTTGGCCAGCGGATCTGGTGTTATGAATTGAGCTCCTTGACCGTTGACGAGCCGGTACCGTGCTTCTTCACTCGGCAAGCGTTGTGCGATCCGATCGGGATAGGCTAATGCAAGCAGCAATCCTGCCGCTTGTGAACGGTCGGACGTCGAGTCTACGTTTCCGTCCTTATCCCGGCAAAATTGTCGTCTCCAGACATCTGCCGTTCTCACGACTCGTTCCACCGTTCCACGCCTCACGGAGATCCCGAGTGAACCGGTTGGCCCTCGTACGATATCGAGTCTGACACGCAGATCAGCGGTACGCGATGCCGCTGGCCCATCCAGAATGTCACGTTCACTCAAGAGCGCTGCCAAGGCGCAGGCCTGATCCATGAGCCGAAGCGGATTGGCCTTGAGCAACATGTGTGCAAGGCGGGGATGCAGGGCTAGTTCGGCCATGTCACGTCCGTGATCGGTGAGACGCCCGTCGGACGAGAACGCACCGAGTTGTATCAGCAATGCCTTGGCTTGCGCGATTGACCCCGATGGTGGGGAGGTCAGCCAGGACAGTTCTGTCGGCTCGTACGTACCCCATTGCGCGAGATCGAGCATGAGCGAGGTCAGATCGGCTTCGAGAATTTCCGGTTGGCGATGCGCAGTGAAGGTCGATTGCTCCTTTAGCGTCCACAATCGGTAGCAGATGCCTGGTGCGAGTCGTCCGGCACGGCCGCGCCGCTGATCAGCGGAGTCTTGTGTCACGCGAACTGTCTCCAGTCGAGTCAGGCCGGAGCGTGGGTCGAATCGCGGAATACGAAGCCGACCCGCATCGATGACCACATGCACGCCATCGATCGTCAGACTGGTCTCGGCAATAGAAGTTGCCAATACCACCTTTCGCTTGCCGGGATCAGCAGGACGAATGGCCAAATCTTGCATGGACTGAGGAAGATCACCGTGCAGCGGAGCGATCACTACAGAAGAACCCAGCTTCGCATCCACGAGCATACGCTCAAGCCGCCGGATCTCGGCCATACCGGGAAGAAACACCAAGAGGCTGCCAGCATCTTTCGCGAGGGATTGTCGAATGACTTGCGCTACGGCAAGGTCAAGCCGTCCTACCACTGGCTCGTTAAGGTATCGGGTCTCGACAGGGAACATTCGGCCTTCGCAGGTGACCGCCGACGCACGACCTAACCATTCGCGTACCGGACCACAATCCAAGGTGGCGGACATCACGAGCATGCGAAGGTCTCGACGAAAGATCCGTTGTGTTTCTAGGCAGAGCGTGAGTCCCACATCCGCTTGCAAGCTCCGCTCATGGAATTCGTCGAACACCACGATGCCATACTCATTCAGCGAGGGATCCCGTTGAAGCAACCGTGTAAGGACTCCTTCAGTGACGACTTCGATTCTCGTCGTTGGTCCGACTCTAGTCTCAAACCGCATCCGGTAGCCGACGGTGTTTCCAACCTGTTCGTGGAGGAGCGCAGCCATATGATGAGCGGCGCCTCGTGCAGCAAGCCGCCGAGGTTCAAGGATTAAGAGCTTCTTGTTCGACAACCAGGGCTCATCCAAGAGGGCAAGCGGGACGCGCGTGGTCTTCCCTGAACCAGGAGGAGCGGTTAGGACGGCGTTCGGTTCGGCTGCCAGTGCGTCCCGGAGGGACGGCACGACATCTTCTATTGGAAGTGTCGACATGACGTGATAGGGTCAGGCCTCGAGATGGATACTGTACCAGACTATGAAGACGGGGAGAAATGACAAACCCGTTCAAGACCTGAGGATATTCCAATGTCACCTTATCGCTGGAGCCACACGCCGCCGACAAGGCCAGGATGGTACTGGTTCCGTGGGCTTGCTCACGAAGCTGACCCGTTTATCGTACTTGTCGATCACGCAGGGGAGTTTCAATGGCCGGACGGTGGATTTCAAGAGGTCACGCTGGCCAAGGGTGAATGGGCTGGCCCGATCGAGGACCCAGAGGATTAGTGCGAGGGTGTGCTGACCCTAATCAAAGTATTAGATCGATGAAGGAAAGAAGCGTTGAGCCGCATCTATTCATTATTCTGGGAGCCACAGGCGATCTCACCAGGAGGAAACTCTTACCCGCACTCTTTCACTTGCGTACCTACGGCGAACTGGAGCGACAGAACACCCTCATCGTCGGTGCGGCATTACCGGAGCTCAGTCAAGAAGCCTTCCGCTTATGGGCCTATGAGGGGCTGACCAGCTCTGAGGCTCGTAACGCGACCGATCTTCGTCAATGGTGCGACGAGCATGTGCACTATCACACCGTACGAGAAGGCGGAGTTACGGACTACGAAGCCTTGGCCAAGTTTATCGCGCACCTCGAAGTGGCAAGGAACCTGCCTCAGAACAGAATCTTTTATCTGGCACTTCCCCCGACGATAGTGCCTGCTACCCTAGAGTTGCTTCATCAAGCAGGCTTACTCAAGAGCCATGGGTGGGTGCGAGTGGTCTTTGAAAAGCCGTTCGGTCATGAGTTTCACTCGGCTCGCGCGCTCAATACGTTATTGCATCGCTATTTAGAGGAATCTCAGATCTATCGCATCGACCATTATCTGGGCAAAGAGACGGTGCAAAACCTGTTGGCATTTCGCTTCGCAAACCCCATTTTTGAATCGCTGTGGAATCGCGATACGGTGGAGAGTATCGAAATCACTGTTGCCGAAGATCTCGGTGTCGAACATCGTGGGGCCTATTATCAAGAATCCGGCGCGTTGCGCGACATGGTGCAGAATCATTTGATGCAACTTCTGACTGTTGTGGGCATGGAAGTGCCGACGTCGTTCGAGGCTTCCGAGATTCAAGCCGAGAAATTGAAAGTCCTGCGCTCAATTTCACCGATCCGACCTGAGGATGTGGTCTTCGGACAATACAGGGGGTGGGATATCGCCGGCCAGAGGATCCCCGGCTATCTGGAAGAGCGAGGGGTGCCTTCCGATTCGAGAACCGAGACGTACGTGGCCTTAAAGTTAGACATTCACAACTGGCGTTGGAGAGGTGTGCCGTTTTTTCTGAGAACCGGCAAGCGGCTCCCGCGCAAGATTACGCAAGTAGCGGTCACCTTCCGTTCGGCCCCTATTCAAGTCTTTCGCTCATTGGAGCCGAGCAGTCTGAACCCCAATCGGTTGCTGATCACGCTGCAACCGAGCGAAGGATTTTCTCTCTGCTTCTCCGTGAAAACTCCCGGACGGCCGTTCAGGTTCAGCGATCGGGCGCTGAGGTTCGACTACGGTCAGGCGTTCGGCGGGGATCTGCCAGAGGCGTATGAAACGTTGTTGCGGGACATCATGATCGGCGATCAGACGCTATTCGTCACTGCGGACTTTACGGAAACGGCGTGGCGGCTCTACGACCCGATTTTGTCGGGGCCTCGCACGGTGCATTCTTATACGGCTGGTTCTTGGGGACCCAAAGAGGCCGACGTCCTCGTGGAACGAGAGGGGCAGAGCTGGCAATTGGGCTGGTAGCACGTCGTTGGTAAGTATTCTCCGTGCTGTCATGCTACGATGGTGAATGCCTGCCGATCTTGGTCACCCGCTGACGACACGTATCCCGCAACGGCTGGATCGGTTGCCCTGGTCGCGTTGGCATTGGCGAATCGTCGGGGCGCTCGGAGTGACCTGGCTGCTCGATGGACTGGAAGTCTCTATCGTGGCCGCACTCGGCCCCATGTTGACTCACCCCGACACCTTACATCTCACACAGTCAGAAGTCGGACTCACAGCCTCTGCCTATTTGGCAGGATCGGTCGCCGGAGCACTGTTCTTCTCGTATCTCACTGATCGGCAAGGTCGAAAAAAATGGTTCATGATCACCCTGGCGCTGTATCTGACGGCGACGGTCTTGACGGCGTTCTCCTGGGACCTCATGAGCTTCATGGTGTTCAGATTTTTCACCGGTGCCGGCATCGGCGGCGAGTATGCGGCCATCAATTCGGCCATCGATGAATTGATTCCCGCCCGAAGCCGAGGGCATACCGATTTGGCGATCAATGGGACGTGGTGGCTTGGTTCTGCGGCGGGTGGATTGCTGACGATTCTCTTGCTCAATCCGGCAGTCTTTCCGGAATCCATCGGCTGGCGGCTGTGCTTTGTATTCGGTGCAGTGCTGGGAGTGGCGATCATCATCGTCCGGCGTGTGATTCCTGAAAGCCCGCGGTGGCTGATGACTCACGGTCGTGTGCGCGATGCAGAAGCCGTTGTGTCGCAGATTGAGCGACAGGTATCCCAAGACCACGGAACGACACTCGCAGAACCCGATGGCCATCTGACTATCCATCCTCGCCCTCACGCAACAATGTTGACCGTGGCTCGGGAACTCTTCCAGTCATATCCTCGACGAACCGCTCTCGGCATCGGACTGATGGTGACGCAGTCGTTCATGTACAACGCGGTCTCGTTCACTTATCCGCTGCTGCTCACCAAGTACTACGGTGTTCTCGACAACCGCATCGGTTTCTATATCTTGCCGTTCGCATTCGGGAATTTCTTGGGGCCGCTCCTCTTGGGTCGATACTTTGATACGGTCGGTCGTAAGCCGATGATCAGCCTCACCTACGGGATATCCGGTCTCCTTTTGGGCGTGACGGGCTATCTATTCTGGTTGGGCTCTTTGACTCTGTCGGCACACATGCTGATCTGGTCATCGATTTTCTTTTTTGCCTCGGCCGGCGCCAGTGCCGCCTATTTGACGGTGAGTGAAGTGTTTCCGATGGAAATCCGTGCGATGGCGATCGCTTTTTTCTTCGTCGTGGCGCAAGGAGCCGGCATTGCGGCGCCGTGGCTCTATGGAATCATGATTGAAACGTCAGTAACCAGCGTCTTCTACGGTTATCTGCTCGGGGGGGCCATGATGCTGCTCGGGGCGGGGATCGAGTTGTGGCTTGGTGTAAAGGCGGAGGGACGATCGCTCGAGCAGATCGCGCCGCCACTCTCGGTGAGGACTCCCGATTCCGTATGAAGGTGTAAGAGACGTACTCCGGTATCAGCCGTCGTCTTTTGATGCACCTTGCTGCTTGCCTGAATATCGATGGTGTAGCTTCACCGGTGGTCTATGGCGCGCACGGATCCGTAGGTTGATCATCTCCACCGTGACTGAAAATGCCATCGCAAAGTAGATATAGCCTTTGGGAACGTGCACATCAAAACCCTCAACCATCAAGGTCACTCCGACCAAAATAAGGAACGACAGAGCCAAGATTTTGATCGTCGGATGGGTGTCGACAAAATCACCGATGGGGCGAGCCGCAAACATCATGACGAGGACGGACAGGATGATGGCCGTCGCCATGACTGATATCTCGTTCACCAGTCCAACGGCGGTGATGACAGAATCCAATGAGAACACAAGGTCTAAGATGGCGATCTGTAGAAGCATCATGCCCAGACTGACCGGAACGGATGTGTCCGCTTGTTCGGTCTCTCCTTCCAGACTATTGTGGATCTCATGTGTGGCCTTGGCGAGGAGAAAAAGGCCGCCGACGATCAGAATGACGTCACGGCCGGAGATCGCTTGATTCAGGACAGTGAACAACGGTGCCGTCAGCCCCATCACGAGCGAAATAGAGAAGAGAAGTCCCAGCCTCGCCAACATCGCCAGCCCCAATCCCAGCCGGCGAGCGAGGTCACGCTGGTGTTTGGGGAGGCGAGCGACGAGCACCGAGATGAAAATGATGTTGTCGATACCGAGCACAATCTCAAGCGCTGCAAGGGTTCCCAATGCAATCCACATTTCAGGATTCGTCAGCCAGTCGAACATCTCATCCTCCCAATCACAATGGAGCTGTGGCGAAACGCATACTCACCGATCGTACTAGCCAAGGGGCAATGACCGATCAAGAACGTGTGAGATTAGCATAGTTGATCGGGTGGCCGTTGTCGTGTTGGTTAGACCCATTGTAAAGGGGTTTGGGACCCCTCCACGTACAGTCTGAAGTCAGTCCTGGTCATCTATCTCAATCCTTCCACGAGTCTCTCAGCCACTCACGGTCATGTATGAAGCCAGAACAGCATGAAACATGACTTGAATGGGCGTAGATCCATTAAGCCCTACAGCTCTGCCCTGGGACGGATAGACACCCTGATGTTCCGTGTTGCAACGTACGATCGTCATTATGAATCGGCTTCAGATGCTGAGGAAAGCGCAAGCCATACACATTTCCTGACTGGAGCCGTTATGCGTAATTGTGCTATAAGGTAGAGCCGAATGTCGTAGTTGTACTAGTCAGAGGCGGTCGCTGATTCGACATTCAAAGATTGAGTGAGGATTATTGTCCGTATGTCGAGTGAGGCCTTTCAGGCCTGGTACGTTTTTAAATAGATAGCCTCGTCATGAGGTTATCACTTATGTCGATAAATACTGCTTTTGATTCCACGGACAGGACGACTTGAAGTCCACGCTTTTATAAGGAAGAGGTGTTCTGGTTGAAGCGGTGGTCCGGCCGGAGTTAGATGCACAGGTGAGTCGAAGGGGAGCGACTTATCTATGGTACATATCGTGACAGCACTGAGCATGAGGCGTGAGAGCGGACGTATCCGATAGTATCCCAAGACCTTCGGGAAGAGAGGGGTGAGCGGTGGACGATATGGTTGGTTCGAGTCCGGCCATTTGTGGAGTATTCGATAAGATCTCAAAAGTTGCGGCGACTGAGATGCCGGTCCTGCTGACCGGGGAAACCGGCACAGGAAAGGAGCTGACGGCACAGGCCATTCATGCGCGAAGCGTTCGGAAGCAAGGCCTCTTTGTGCCGATTAATTGTGCGGCTATTCCTGAAACCTTGCTGGAGTCCGAACTGTTCGGCCACGAACGAGGAGCCTTTACCGGAGCGGTACATCAAAAAAAAGGTAAGCTTGAAGCTGCAGACGGCGGAACCTTGTTTCTAGACGAAGTCGGTGATCTTCTTCCTTCCTTACAGGTCAAACTGCTGAGATTTCTCCAGGAGGGAACCTTTGAACGGGTGGGGGGACAGGAGACCCTTCATGTCGATACGCGAGTGATTGCAGCGACAAATGTCGATCTCAAAGCCGCGATAGGCCACAATCGATTTCGGGAAGATCTGTATTATCGGCTTGGAGTCTTGCATATTCATCTTCCGCCGCTTCGAGAACGAGGGGAAGATACCTTGCTGATGGCTATGGTGTTTCTTCAGCAGGCAGCCGCAACGACGCACAAGTTGATCCGTGGATTTTCAGCTCAGGCCATCGATGCACTCCGTACGCATCCTTGGCCGGGGAATGTACGGGAATTAAGTAATCGAGTCCGACGGGCCGTTGTCATGAGCGAAGGGCAGGAGATCACTCGTCAGGATCTTGATCTGGCCGGCGAAGACCTGCCTGCCACGGATTCATTGGACTCACTACGAGCGGCCCACCAGAGAATTGAGACCGAATTACTCGTCAAGGCACTCACGCTCCATCGTGGAAACATGAGTCGGATTGCTCGTGATCTCCAGGTGAGCCGCTCGACACTCTATCGAAAACTGAAACAGTATGGACTTGAAAAAATTTCCCCGATGCTCACACCGTCTACGGTGCCGGCAAAAACGAGGCGCAAGTCGCGTGGGCACTCAAGTCCAGGTGAGAATGGTTCCGTGATGATGAACGAGTCTTCAATTGGAGTCTCGCTTGAGCCAGTCTCTCAAGTTCCCTAGCAGGCTGCTAGTGAACGTCGGAAGTAGTTTTCTTGAATCATGCACGCGGTTCAACTCGTCGGCTCAACAATCTGGCCTACCCCTTCGGTCTCCACAAGACTGAGCAATCCATCAATAAAGATCGAACAAGTGTTTCATAAGTGAGACGCTCGCCTTGGTCGATCGGTACACTATATGTAGATGACATAAACAGAATATCTGTAGTTACTGTGTGTGAGACCTACTATTCCACATCACTATGCAAATGAAATCATATGAGATGGAAGGAAATACTGTTCCAAGATAGAACACTTCTCGTGAGTGGTATTGGAGGCTACAGAGAAAACAGTTCACCTGACATATTCTGAAACGTGAGTAAAATGGGAGTGCGGTTCAGTTTGAGATGCGTACTGGGATGGGTTCATGAATCAATCGTGTGTCCGAAAATAATACACTGTGTGTGAAATCAGTCACTCTCTACC
>NIUT01000083.1 GCA_002254365.1 Nitrospira sp. UW-LDO-01 | reverse complement strand
GCCTCCACCAGCCTTGTCTGAAGCGGGTGGGGAACTTTCTCTTGATCAAGATGTGCAGCTGCAGAAGGCGGTAGAATTGTTAAAGAGCTGGAAGATATTTAAGGAACTCAAGGCGTCGTAACAGGACGCTGAAAAAGGCCGCCAGCGGCGTTCTCGCGTCGCTCAGAGGCTCACAACGAGGAAGGAAGGGGGGGAGGCAAGGTGTTTATCCGCTTGCCCGTGAACGAAGCAAGCGGGTCAAGCGAAGCTTGGTATGTACCTCCTCGCCTCTTCGCTCGTTGCGGCCTTGCTGGACAGCCTTTTTGAGCATCCTGGAGTTATGCTGGGCGGCAGTGCTGTATGGGCTATCCCGTGGCCTATTAAGGCTCGTGATTGTGCATCCGTTGTTGAACGGCTTGCAGTAGGCGCTCTTCGGATCCTGAAAAACTCGGCAGGGTCCGAAGGAGATGAGATTGGATGAGCTGTTCGAGATCCGTGAGCGTTCTGATCCCGAGGCGAAAGTATAAGTAGGTCACGAGCGAATCCGACAGTCCCGGAAGTGTTGCCCAACTCTTAACCTCCTCGGGGAGTGGAGTTTTCAGCTCTTCGTAGGCACGGATCTTCCCGGTCTCAAGAAACTCCTCGATCTTTTTGGCCAAATCCGTGCCGATCCCGTCAATTTCTTCAAGCCCCTGGCGCTGTGCCATCACTGCTACGTCTTCTTCAAGGGCAAGCAATGCATCCGCCGCATGTCGATAGGCCCGCACGCGATAGGGGTTCGCTCGCTGAGCCGACAGGAGATCGGCCATTGAACGGAAGAGAGTCGCGAGATGCTGATTGTTGTCCTGCATGGGTAGACTCTTGACCAACTATTGTGCGGGTTTCGCCGATACCGGCGCAAGCCCCATTTGTTGACAAGGTGAATTCCTGTCCCATAGGATGAATGGCATGCAGAATGCCGTTAAAATCCATGTGAACGGGGAAGAGCGGGCTTGGCGTAGTGGTACAACGGTGGCTGATCTGTTGACGGAGTTGGATATCAAGACCGAAAGGGTCGCTGTGGAGCTGAACCTCGAAATTCTGGATCGTGCAGCTTTTGGTCAGCGCCAGATCAAGGACGGAGATCGGGTGGAGATTATGAGTTTTATCGGTGGCGGATCATTTTGAGAGGACAGCATGACGGACGATCGACTGATAATTGCTGGACGTGAGTTCAAATCCAGACTCTGGGTTGGAACGGGAAAATACAAGGACTTTGCAGAAACGAAAAAAGCGATAGAGCTGTCTGGCGCCGATGTCGTGACAGTCGCGGTCCGTCGCGTGAATATCACCGATCGATCGAAGGAGAATCTCCTCGATTACATCGATCCTAAAAAATATACGATTTTGCCCAACACAGCCGGATGCTATACGGTGGAAGATGCCGTGCGATACTCGCGACTGGCTCGCGCTGCTGGTGTGTCCGATTTAGTGAAGTTGGAAGTGCTCGGCGACGAGCGAACGTTGTTCCCGGATACAGCAGGCTTAATCGAAGCTGCCAAGATTCTCATTAAGGAAGGATTCATTGTCCTTCCCTACACAAATGACGATCCCATCGTCGCGCAGAAACTCGTCGATGTTGGGTGTCCCGCCGTCATGCCGCTGGCGGCGCCGATCGGATCAGGCCTTGGAATCCGCAATCCCTATAATTTGAAAATCATTATGGAAATGATCAAGGTGCCGATCATCGTCGATGCCGGTGTTGGGACCGCGTCCGATGCCGCATTTGCGATGGAGTTAGGCGCCGATGCGGTGCTGATGAACACCGCGATTGCTGGCGCCCAAGATCCTCTTGCGATGGCGGAGGCCATGAAGTATGCGGTGCATGCCGGTCGACTTGCGTACAAGGCCGGCCGTATTCCTCGGAAGCTGTATGCCACGGCCAGCAGTCCGATCGAGGGGATGCTCTAAAGACAGTCGTGAGGACTGAAGCCAGAGTTGTGTGGGTGTATAACAATGACGAGTAGCCAGAATGTGAGAGGAGAGATCGCCTGTGTGAGCTCATTGATTTTGTCTCATTCCTTTCCTGATGCCTCCCATTGATTTTCGCTTGCTCCTCGTGACTGATCGCCATCAGACGCGCGGGGGTCCCCTTCCCGAGATTCTCCATCACGCCGTCGTCGCAGGCCTGCCGGCTATTCAACTGCGGGAGCGGGATTTGCCGACAGGTGAATTGCTGTCGTTGGCACAGGAGATTCACGCATTGGCAGAGCCTCGAGCTGTTCCGTTGATCCTCAACGATCGTGTAGACCTCGTGTTGGCATTGAACTTAGGTGGTGTTCATCTTCGTTCCGACAGTCTTCCGGTATCGAGTGCCCGTCGGTTGCTGGGGCCTGATCGGTTGATCGGGGTTTCCACGCATTCCGTTGAAGAGGTTCGGCGGGGGAATCAGGAGGGCGCCGACTACATCATTTTCGGCCCGATTTTTGATACGGCCTCGAAACGTTCGTACGGTCCCCCACTTGGACTCGATCTCCTTGCCGCGGCCTGTCGTGAATCGACGGTTCCAGTTTTCGCCATCGGAGGCATTACGTGCGAACGGGTGGGGGACGCTCGCCGAGCCGGTGCTCACGGAGTCGCGGTGATCGGGGCGTTGTTGACGCGTGATGATATCGGTGAAGCGCTTCGGGAGTTCACGGACGCGCTGCAGATGTGATGCGATGTGACGGCGCGTGAGTCTATCCCGCGTCAGAACGCCCGTTGGAGTTGACCACCCCTAGGTCGGGTGTTAGAATCTCTCACACCTAACGTACTCTCGCTTAGGCTCGATATGTTGAGCTGATCGTGTCGTCTCACTATGGCGGATAGCAAGAGTCAGCCAAACCGGCTCCGGTCCCTCCGAGATTCTGTCAAGAAGATTACAAAGCGGTTGTCCGACGGGGAGGGGGAGATGATTCACAAGAACAGTGAACAGGCTCGGGAACTCGACAAACTTCGCGTCCAAATTCAGTCGATGGAAGAAGAGATCCGTCGGCTGTATCAATCTCGCTACCAACTCGACCAGGCGACCAAACAGAACGAGAAACTCGTCACGACGCTCCAAGAGGCCAAGGCTCAGATCGAGGCCCTGCGGGCTGAGGTGGAAAAGCTGACGGCGCCTCCGTCGAGCTACGCCATTTTTTCCAGCCTGAACGAAGACGGAACGGGTAATGTGTATGTATCGGGCCGAAAAATGAAAGTGAGCCTTCATCCCTCGATTAAGCGGACCGAGTTGCGGAAGGGACGAGAGGTCGTCCTGAATGAAGCCCTCAATGTGATCGAGGTCAAAGAATTCGAGAGTCAAGGCGAGGTTGTTCGACTCAAGGATGTGCTGGAAGGGGGCCGGGCATTGGTCACACTCCACTTTGATGAGGAGAAGGTGGCCGATCTGGGCGATCCCTTGTTGGCCGAACGGCTGAGCGTGGGAGATCACCTCCTTTACGACGCTCGTTCCGGCTACGTGATCGAAAAGCTTCCCAAGTCCGAAGCGGAAGAGCTGGTGTTGGAAGAAGTCCCGGATGTCGACTATGCGCACATCGGTGGCCTTCAGAAAGAGTTGGAACAGGTTCGTGATGCCGTCGAACTCCCGTTTCTACATCCACAGGTCTTTGCAGAGTATCAACTCAGTGCGCCTAAAGGGGTGTTGCTCTATGGGCCGCCTGGTTGCGGAAAGACCCTGATCGCTAAAGCGGTGGCCAACTCGATCGCCAAGAAGCTGGGGGATCGATCCGGGAAAGAGATTCGTAGCTATTTCCTGCATGTCAAAGGCCCTGAACTGCTCAACAAGTACGTCGGTGAATCAGAGCGTCAAGTCCGTGAGGTGTTCAAAAAGGCGAAGGAGCGGGCCGAGGATGGGCATCCGGTGATTGTGTTTTTTGATGAAATGGATGCGCTCTTCCGAACCCGTGGGACCGGCGTATCCTCGGATATTGAATCAACGATCGTTCCTCAATTCCTCTCCGAGATCGATGGCGTCGAACGATTGCGCAATGTCATCGTCATCGGAGCGAGCAATCGTCAGGATTTGATTGATCCGGCTGTGCTGCGTGCGGGGCGATTGGACGTCAAAGTGAAGGTGGGGCGTCCGGATGCTGATGCCGCACGGGACATTTTCTCGAAGTATATCTCGACAGCGCTTCCGTTTGCCGAGGAGGATGTCGCGCGGCATGGAGGGGATCGGCACGCACTGGTCGAACGCTTGACCGCGATGACGGTCGAAGCCATGTATGCGGCCAGCGAAGAAAACAAATTCATCGAAGTGACCTATGCCAACGGTGAAAAGGAAGTGTTGTACTTCAAAGACTTCGCCAGTGGCGCGTTGATTGAAGGGATCGTGTCGCGGGCGAAGAAGTTTGCCGTGAAACGGGTGATCGCGAATGAAGGAACCGGTTTGCGATCGGACGACTTGATCCGCGCCATCCGTGAAGAGTTCAAGGAGCACGAAGATCTTCCGAATACGACCAATCCGGACGATTGGGCCAAGGTGGCTGGCAAGAAGGGTGAGAAGATCATCCATCTACGAACCATCAGCGGTGGACCGACGGAACATCGTCAGATTGAAACGATGAGCACTGGCCACTATCTCTAGCGACATGATGAACGAACAGACTCCCACGAACTCCGCTCGGGTGATCGGTACGGAAACGGAGTTCGGGATTGCCTCGAGAGATGCCTCGGCGATGGATCCGGTGTCCGGGTCCTTTGCCGTGATCGGGCACTATCCGAAGCTGGCGGCTCCAACCTCGATCTGGGACTACGAAAACGAGAATCCTTTGGTCGACGCGCGTGGGTTTGAGGTCGATGGTGAGCGCGAGCGTCCGAACCCGGACTATAACCGGCAGTTGAATAAGGTGCTGGCGAACGGTGGACGGTTGTATGTGGATGGGGCTCATCCGGAGTACTCGACGCCTGAGTGTTCACACGCTCGAGAGATCGTAGCGTTTGAACGGGTAGGGGAGCGTATTCTTGCTTCATGCCTGCAGACCATGGCCCGTGCGCGAGGCTTTGAAGTCTATACCCTCTATAAGAATAACTCCGACGGCAAGGGCAACAGCTACGGGTATCACGAGAACTACTTGGTCTCGAGAACGGTGCCGTTCGATCGGATTGCGCGTGTGCTGACCCCGTTTCTTGTGACCAGGCCGATCTTCGCCGGGGCGGGAAAAGTCGGCGCTGAAAATCAGACTGCCCCAACGGAATATCAGATCTCTCAGCGGGCGGACTTTTTTGAATGTCTCATGGATCTCAACACGATGGTCAAGCGCCCGATCATCAACACGCGCGACGAACCGCATGCGGATGCGGCCAGGTTTCGGAGGCTGCATGTGATTGTGGGCGATGCCAACATGGCGGAGCTCTCCACCTATCTCAAGGTCGGAACTCTGGACATAGTGCTGCATCTGTTGGAAGCTGGTGCTGACTTGCCGCAGATGGAACTCGAAGAGCCGGTTCGGGTGTTCAAACAGGTGTCTCGAGACCTGGAAGTCAAGCAGACGGTGAAGTTGGCAGGTGGAAGACCCACGACGGCGCTGGCGGTCCAACGGGCCTACTTGAGTGCGGCCAAGGTATTTTATGCCTCGCAAGCACATGGGCCTGTCATTCAGGACGTGCTGCTCCGTTGGGAAGAGGTCCTCAATAAGCTCGAGCAGGATCCGCGTTTGTTGGTCCATTCATTGGATTGGGTGGCGAAGCGACACTTGATTGAGTCCTACATGGAGCGAAAAGGCTGTGGATGGGACGACCCACGCGTGAAATTAATGGACCTGCAATACCATGACATTCGTCCTGAAAAAGGGCTCTTCTATACGCTGGAGCGGAGTCAGCTGATCGAGCGGATCGTTGATGAGGAAGAAATCCAACGGGCCGAGTCCCAACCTCCGACGGGCACGCGAGCGTATTTTCGTGGCCGTTGTGTGAGCAAGTTTTCGAAATCCTTGTACGGTGCCAGTTGGACTTCAGTCTTATTCGATGCCGGCGATACCACGATCAAGAAAGTTCCCTTGATGGATCCCCATCGTGGGACACAAGCCTTGACAGGGGCGCTACTGGATTCTTCCGATTCGGTTGATGTGCTTCTCGACAAACTCAAGGTGTGACGAACGGTGGTTTTCGTAAGCTGCCAGAACTTACTTCGACGTAGCCGCAAAGCACAAAAACCATGGAAGGTAGCCAATCAATGAAGATCGCTCACGGGATGATCAAAAAGGCTGTCCAGCAAGGTCGCAGCGGGCGAAGCCGCGAGGCATACGGTGTCCCGCATGTTGAGTCTCTGAACGACGCGAGAACGAAGCTGGCGGACTTTTCCAACCTCCTGTCAGGGCCACAATGAAGTTACCCCACCTCCCTGACCACGATGGGTCGAGTTTCGTGGAGTTCCTATCCCAACATTATCCGGCCCTGGCGCTCGGAGCCTCAGGGCTCGCCTCGAATTCCGATCAGGCACGAACCTCCGGTACCGTGACGGTGCCCACTGCGACGACTGTGTTGGCGATCAAGTATCAGCAGGGAGTGATCATTGCCGGGGACCGCCGCGCGACGGAAGGATTTCAGATTGCGGATCGCCGGATTGAGAAGGTATTCAAGATCGATGAGTGGTCGGCGATGGCGATCGCGGGGGCGGCCGGTCCCTGTATCGAGATGGCCAAGCTCTTCCAGACCGAGTTGGAGCATTACGAAAAATTGGAAGGTATGCCGCTTTCATGCGAAGGGAAGGCCAATAAGCTTGGCCAGATGGTGAAGGCGAACTTGCCCATGGTGTTTCAGGGGTTGGTCGTGATGCCGCTCTATGTCGGCTATGATCTGAAACGCGGGGAGGGGCGTATTTTCAAGTACGATATCACCGGCGGACGATACGAAGAATCCGATTACCATGCGATCGGGTCCGGGGGAAAAGACGCTCGCAATACGATGCGGGAACACTTCCAGCGGAATCTTTCCAAGGCGGAAGTGATCAAGCTGGCCGTATTAGCACTCTACAATGCCGCGGATGACGATGTTGGGACCGGTGGGCCCGACCTCGTGCGAGGGATTTATCCCACCGCGAAGCTAGTGACCGATCAAGGCATCACGGATGTCTCGGAGGACACACTCCGGACGGTCTGTGACGCTGTTATGGCGGCTCGCCGTTCACGGGAGACGTAACTATGCCGATGCCCTACTACGTTTCTCCTGAACAAATGATGCAGGATAAGGCGGAGTACGCCAAGAAGGGGATCGCCAAGGGCCGATCGATCATCGCGATGGAGTACGTCGACGGGATTCTCTTGGCCGCCGACAATCCGAGCGCCTCGCTCCATAAAGTCTCTGAGATCTACGACAATATTGCGTTTGCCGGGGCCGGCAAGTATAGCGAGTTCGAGAATCTTCGGAAGGCTGGCATTCGCCACGCCGATCTCAAAGGGTTCATGTATAGCCGGGAGGACGTAACCGGTCGGTCATTGGCGAATGGGTATTCGCAAAGTCTTGGGACCGTCTTTAGCCAGGAAATGAAACCGCTGGAGGTGGAAATTCTCGTGGTACAGGCCGGCACCAACACCCATCCGAATGAAATCTATCGTATCTCCTTTGACGGGAGCATCATCGACGAGAAGACTTTTGCCGTGATTGGGGGACGGGCAGACGTGGTACAGAGCTTTCTGAAGGAGAAAAGCCCCAGTCATGCCCCGAATCTCGACGAGGCGTTACGACTCTGCGTGACGGCTCTCGATCAAACCGCCAATCAAAAGCTCCAGCCGGAGGGGTTGGAGGTTGCAGTGCTGGACCGCAGTCGGATCGGTCGGAAGTTCCGTCGCCTAGCAGTCAGTGACATTCGAGAGGCGCTCTCCTCCTAACAGAAGGCTCAAAAGACCGACAGCGACGTTCTCGCGTTGATTTCACATGCGTGAAACATAGATTGTGAAGCGTCGGTTGTTTCCCTCGAGGCATGGGAGTGCGGCCTCGGTCGGTGAAAGTCGCGTCTTGGCGAGACGGGGCGAGTGGGTGAGAAGCAACGCCCTTTTGAGCATCCTGACGGTATTGTGATATCCATATCCTCTGGAACATTTCAGCTGTCCAGTTGGCATCGGATTGAGTTTCTCTACAGCCTGCCAACCTCTGCCGTCCATAATGGTGTCCTTTGTTGAAGATCCCGGCCTGGGCGTATAATCTGAGTGTGGCTCGCGCATGATGACGGTGGGTCCCATGAAACAACGGATTTACGGCCTCGAGAACGAGTACGGCCTCATTTTTTCTCCCAATGGCCGGATTTATCTGCCGATGGAAAAAGTCCTGGGATACATCTTTGAGGGACTGATTCCGAACAGCTGGCCGTCGAACGCCTTTTTAGTCAATGGGGCTCGGTTCTACCAAGATACTGGCTGCCATCCGGAGTATTCGACCCCGGAGTGCGACAATATCCTGGATCTTGTTGTGCACGATAAGGCGGGAGAGCGACTCCTGGAAGCCTGTCTGCCTGCCGCAGAGGAGCGGCTCCGTGAGGAAGGGTTGTCCGGGGAGATCTATATTTTCAAGAACAATACGGACTCGTTGGGCAATACGTACGGATGCCACGAAAACTTCCTGATGCGACGGGATGTCGACTTTTGGAAGGTCACCGAACAGTTGATCCCGTTTTTCGTGACCAGACAGATCTTCAGCGGAGCCGGGAAAGTCTTAAAGGTCTCGGGGAAGCCGCAGTATTTCATCTCGCAGCGCGCGCAGCATATCCATGAGAAGACATCGTCGTCGACGACGTCTTCTCGGAGTATCATCAATACCCGCGATGAGCCGCATTCCGATGCGGAACGGTATCGGCGTCTGCATATCATCGTCGGCGATTCGAACATGTCCGAGTATGCGACGTATCTGAAGGTGGGAACCGCCGCGCTGGTCCTGTCGATGATCGAAGAGGGCTATGCGGTTCACGGAATGGAACTCGAAGACTCTGTGAAGGCGATCCGAGAGGTGTCCCGCGATCCTACATTGAAAAAGAAGGTGCGGCTTGATGACGGTCGACAGATGACCGCCATTGAGATTCAACGGGTCTATCTGAGCCGGGCGAAGGACTATCTGGCGCAAGAAACGCATGAGCCCGTTCTTGATGATGTGTGCAATAAGTGGGAAACGGTGTTGCAGCAGTTGGAGGAGGATCCGATGCAGCTGACGCATCAGATCGATTGGGTCACGAAGAAACACCTGATCCAATCCTACGTCGACAAGAAGAATTGCGGGTGGGATGATCCGCGTGTGTTGCTGCTGGATCTGCAATACCATGATGTGAAGCGGACGAGAGGGTTGTACTATCTCATGGAATCTCGTGGGGTGGTCGAACGAGTCGTGGAGGAAGACGCCGTTCAGCGGGCGATGTCGACCCCTCCGCAAACCACGAGGGCAAAGGTGCGAGGCGACTTCATTCGCTTCGCACGGGCGAAGAATCGATCCTACACGGTTGATTGGACCTATTTGAAACTGAATGGGTACTGGGAGGAAACGATCCTCTGTATGGATCCCTTTAGTGCAACAAATCGACGAGTCGAAGAACTGATTTCCCAAGTCTCCGGAGGACGATTCTACCGATGAGAGCCTTATCTAGTCTCTTTCATACAAGGCCCATAAGGCTGGCACTACTCGCTTTCGTGGTCGGGCTCCCGACGAACCTTGTCGGTGCTCTCTTGCCAAGCTCCATACCGACCGCTCATGGTGCAGAGGGCCGTTATAGCGGAAAACAGGGCCAAGTGCTGGTCGTGAAAGTGCCGGCTGATGATGAATCGGCCACAGTTCAGGGAACGTTTCTTGGTCGCTCCATCCGCTTCTTTCCAGATCCGCGACCTGAAGAGCCGAAAGGATTTGTGGGGTTGCTCGGGATTGACCTACAAGATGAGCCGGGAACGCATGACCTGATTGTTGAGTTGAGGCAGGGGGAACAGAATCGTACCCTCAATTACAGCGTGTCGGTTCTCAAAGAGAAGTTTCACGTCGAACATCTTACACTGCCCAAAGACAAGGTCGATCTTGACGAGAAGACCCTCGCCCGCTGGAAGACAGAGCAAGAGCAGGTGAAGACGGCCTTGGCGAGTGATTCACAGACACGATTGTGGCAGCCTGGGTTCGTCGAGCCGGTGAATGGGAAGCGCACCGGGATTTTCGGCAGTGTCCGAATCATGAACGGCCAACCACGGAATCCACATAATGGGGAAGATATTGGGGCTCCGCTTGGTACACCAGTCGCCGCAACAAACGATGGCGTGGTGAAGCTCACCGTCGATCATTTTTTCTCCGGTAAGGGTATCTTTCTTGACCATGGATTAGGATTCTACTCGATGTATTTCCATCTGTCCGAGGTGCTGGTCAAGGACGGGGAGGTCGTGAAAGCCGGGCAGATCGTGGGGAAGGTCGGCGCCAGTGGTCGAGCGACTGGTCCGCATCTCCATTGGGGCGTGAAACTCAACGGCGCGCGCGTGAACCCTTACGCACTGCTTGATCTCCCTTTCAAAGGCTCCGTACAGTCTGCAACTCAAGCCCCTGTGTCGATTACTGAACCGGTTTCCGGTATGGGTTCGCCATCTCCGTAACACCCCTCGTGTTCCGGTCCTTTCCCCCTGGGTGATTTCTGGTTGACCGGAGTCTCACCGCGGGCATACCCTTTGGAACACCATTACTCACAATGAGTCATCCGTCATGCGAACTTTTTTATTCCTGTGCGCAGCAGTCTCCCTTCTCATCTCCGCGCATAAGTTTTCACTGGTCGACGCGAGTGGGCAGTACAAGAGCGCCTTGTTCTTTCTCCTTATCGGCATCCAGATGCTGATCACCGGGGCACTCATCGGTGGCCATCAAGACGAGCGCGATCTCAAATCACAAACTGATGGTGAGGTGGAAGAAAAGAAGGCTGCCGGGTTTAATCATGTGAAGGAGTCGGTGGAAGAGGGGAAGAGGTCCTAAAGGCCAAATTGGAGCAATGCATCTGAATAGGTCGTCAGGCTGACGCAAGGGTAAATGAGTCAGATTAGGGGGCTGGGTACGCTAAACGTGTTTTCCAATACGATCGTTTTACACCTGCCAATTCTTCCTAATAGTTGATTGCTTTGATTTAATCCAGTCCAATAACCTCCAATCCTCTCCTTCTTATTGCAACTTATTGTTACCGTATTGTGTTGCCCCTCTTCCTAACTCAGAGGCGAAACAAGACAATTCCCTCCAGCACATTTCAGGCCTTGTGGTAGGCTTGAAACGCACGTGCATTAGAACTCTATGTATTCTGAAACCTTTTGTGCGCCACTCATGTGAAAGCTGAGGAGACTCACTATGTTTTCTCAACTCAGCGACGACGATTTCATAGCCAAAATTGAGAGGAGCTTTGTATTTAGGGAAAAGACGGGTTGGCCGTTGTTGATCATTTCACTGGCAGTGATTGGTTTGGCTATATACTTCGCATACGACACAAAAGATACGGTTCTGAGAATTGCGGATACCTTGTCCAATATAGGAGAGAACTCCTCCGACGGAGCATTTCAGGAGAAAGCAAAGAGTATGTCTTCCGAGTTCGCGCTAATAACAGGGGCAACGTTCGGCTTTACCTTATGCACAACCCTTGTGGGTGGCATTCACGCTCTTGTATATGCACTCAGTAGTGTCCGGTTAAAGCGAGCCCCATGATCTGGAAACCAAGAACTGGAGCAGGACTTGAAGCGATGACGGGTGGTGTCGATTTGAACGGCGAAAGGCGGTTCTGGCAGTCTTCCGGTATTTCTCCCGGAGGCGGCCATGAACATCGGCAAAACACTGTTTGCGCAACTGATGGATTTTCTGCCTTGGACGACCTTCACCCGCATCGTCGATCGACATGGTGGCGACCGTTACGTAAAGCTGCTCGCGTGTACCGAGCAATTCCGGGTGATGGCCTTTGCGCAACTGACCTACCGCGAGAGTCTGCGCGACATCGAGGCCTGTCTGTCGGCGCAGGCCGCCAAGCTCTACCACATGGGCTTCCGACACGCGATCAAACGCTCGACGCTCGCCGATGCCAACGAGACGCGGGATTGGCGCATCCATGCCGAATTTGCCCAGTGCCTGATCGTGCAGGCGCGCAAGCTCTACCTCGGCGACCGCTTTGGCATCGAGTTGGAGCACACGACATATGCGCTGGACTCGACGACCATCGACCTGTGCCTGTCGCTCTTTCCCTGGGCGCTGTTTCGCACCACCAAGTCGGCGGTGAAGATGCATACGCTGCTCGACCTGCGTGGCAATATCCCCAGCTTCATCCACATCTCCGACGGCAAGCTGAGCGATGTCAAGGTGCTCGACGTGCTGGTGTTGGAAGCGGGGGCGATCTACGTCATGGATCGCGGCTATCTCGACTTCGCCCGGCTGTACGTGTTGCATCAGGCACACGCCTTCTTCGTGACCCGCGCCACGTCGAACACCCAGCTTCGGCGCGTCTATTCGGCCCCGGTGGATCGCGGCACAGGCATCATCTGCGATCAGACCGTGGCGCTGACCGGCACCACCAGCCGCACAGATTACCCCGAGCATCTGCGTCGCATCCGATTCAAGGATCCCGAGACCGGCAAGGCACTGGTGTTCCTGACCAACAACTTCACCTTGCCGGCAACCACCATCTGCGCGCTCTACAAAGCGCGCTGGCAGGTCGAACTGTTCTTCAAGTGGATCAAGCAGCATCTTCGTATCAAGCGATTCTTCGGCACCACGGAAAATGCAGTGAAGTCGCAAATCTGGATCGCCGTATCGGTCTATGTCCTCGTCGCCATCGTCAAGAAACGCCTCAATCTGGATGTGTCGCTCTACACATTGCTACAGATTTGCTCTGTCACCCGGTTCGAGAAGATGCCCTTGCAGCAAGCGTTTCTGGGCCGCGGCCACACATCCGAACAGAGCAACGACTGCAACCAACCGAATCTATTCGCGTTTTAACCGGACACTACTGATATGCACTATATTTGCTCTTTGATTCCCGGAAAGAGAAGCTTTTGATTGAATACAGCAAGCGTTTACAGAACATGAGATGATCACACTGCGGATCTGCTTTGATCTTCCCCCAGTTTCGTGGACACCTGGGTACGCAACTGCCGGCTGTGCCTCATACCTAGCTGGGGACCGATAGCCTGTAGTGCTCCCCTGAAATCAAGCCGCCAGCGATTCCTGTAGCGCCGAAGTCGGGTATTCGTTGCCAGAGCGGATGCTTTCAGTTGGATCGCGTGACTTCTTAAATTCTCGGCCTCTCAGTACGTAATCGCCGGACGTTTCCCTTTGATGACCAGCAGCAGTCGTTTGAATTGCAATGGTTTATCGGGATCACGCGTATAGTGGGTGGGGTCTTCGGAGACCTCGAGTTCGCTAAGTGGGATGGACAGTTTCTGGCGCATATGGGGCACCGGGGTTTCCAATTCCAGATCGACTAGCTGTTCCGTGCAGTCGGCTACGACGGTGTTGATATCGCCTTGATCGTCAAACTGCACGGTGATCCGCTCTTCCGGATTGATCCACGGTGTAATAAGGGCTAACTTTTCAGTACAGCTTATGGGGGAGGAATCGTCCGGCATGCTTCCATCCTACTCTTTCCGCCACGGCGAGGTCAGTCGGAAACTCTCGCAGTGACGATCATTCTCGCTTTCGAGGGGCGTGTGCGTTTCTTGTCGAGATAACGGAGTGATGGAGTATCGATAGATGCTCCCGATAAAGCCATGCAGGGCTTCATCGGTTGGTTCAATGTAAGTATCTTATTCCGGCGAGATACCCAATTCTTTGATCAACGGCAAAATGGTCGATTGGAATCATCCAGATAATGTCGGCCATGCCAGGAGCCTTGATCGCCACATGGCTTTTCAATCCTTTCATCGACCTCCTGTTTTCACTAGGGTAAGCCGCTCACATCCCATTTGATTCTTCAGATCACAGGCCTTTCCGTAATATCTGAGAGCTTCGGCTCGATCCTTTTTCACACCTTCTCCAAACTGATATGCGATCCCGAGACTGGTACAGCCTAGCGCTTCTCCACCGTCACAGGCTTTTCTAAACATATGGGCAGCGTGGCTGAGATCTCGTTTGATGCCAATTCCCTTCACATACATCGCTCCAAGGCCAAGGCAGCCTTGGGGGTTCCTGCCGTCGCAGGCTTTCCTGTAGAGGGTCAGAGCGTGAGAGGGATCTTGTGCGACACCGATTCCGTCCGCGTACATCAGACCGAGACTGCCACAGCTACCCAATTCCCCACCATCACAAGCTCTCCGGTAGAACCCTGCCGCTTGCCCGGGGTTTTGTGCAACACCAGTTCCGTTTATATACATCGTACCGAGGTTGGAACAGGTCTCTAGCGCCCCACCTTCGCAAGCTTTGCGGTAGAAAGGCTCAGCTTGAGAGGGGGCTTGCGCGACACCGATTCCCTCTGCATACATCCACCCCAAACTGGCGCAACTATTTATGTCCCCGAGGTCACAAGCCCTCCTGTAGAAAGTCACAGCTTGAGCGTGGTCTTCTAACACACCGGTCCCTTTCATATACATTGCGCCTAGATAAGAACAGCCTTGGGGTTCCCGGCCATCACAGGCTTTTCTGTATAAAGCCACAGCTTGAACGGGGTCAGGTCCAGTACCGGTGCCCTGCGCATACATCACGCCAAGATTGACACACCCATGCGGATCTCCTGTAGTACAAGATTTTCTGAATAGGTCTGAGGCGTGAGCGATATCTTGCTTTACTCCATCCCCTTTCCAATACATCCATCCGAGGGAGTCACAGGCTGCCGCATTGCCTTTGTCACACGCAGCTTTCAATTGCTGTGGGGAATCTGCCGCAACAGCAGGAATCGAGCCTGTCGCGGACAGTACTGCCATGATGACAACGGCGTGAAGCAGTGAACGAGGAGCCATATGAAATCTCCTAATCAAAGAGAAGAAAAGCATTTCTTTCTCAGACGCTTTAGCACCAGCGGATAATCGGCAAGCGGTCCCCCGATAGAACCTGTGTTGCCTGATGGGCGATGACTGTGCGCGCTCCTTATTCCGGCGAGATGCCTAATTCTCCGATCAACGGCATGAGGCTTTCTTCACCTGGTCCTTTCCCTTCCTTCGAGCCTTTGCTGATGTCGTGGAGCAACTGACAGGCCTCCGGGTTCATTTGCTTGAGCGTTTCCTCAAGCTGACCCGACACCATACCTCGCTTGATCTCATCGTTCGTGAGTTGTCCCTCCTTGATGCCTTGCTGGAGGATTTGGGCCAACGATTGCACCTTTGCCAGCATGTCCGGAGACATCCCCTGGATGATCTTGGGGGCTTCCTGCTGACCCTGGGCATAGGTTGGAACGGCGAACCAGAGTGAGAGCCCCCAAACGGCAATCAGACGCGTCACAGGACCCCCCATAGCTGTGTCCCTTTCTTTTGCGTGCGTACATCCTCGTTAACTGAGCGATTACGCATGTTCTATGCCATTGTCCATCAGAGGCCAAGCCCCTGACTCAAAGGAACGGAAGGGGATCAAGTGTGCCGCCGAAGTGACCGATACAGTCTTGTATGTGTGGAGAATACGAGGAATTTTTTGCGATCCACATCGGACAATCCAGGTTGTCGCTAGTCTCACACAACAAATAGGGGAGCGTGCTGATGTTTGACGGGTTTGAATTTCCGGACGTGACGATCTATGCGGTGGCCATTCTTGTCCTCCTGGTTCTCTGGCAGTACTACCAACTGCAAATCCTGTCCGGGCGTATCCTGGCCGTGGATATCTTTGATCGCTCCGGCACTCGAATGTATATCTATGTTGTGCCTGATGCCGATCATGTCTGCGACGTCTGTGAGGCCGCGCACGGCCGTGTGTTCTTACCGTCTCACGTTGCGAAGAAACATTTTTCTCCTCTCACCGGAGAATGTACCAGGCCGACTCCCTGCAACGGAGTTCTACTCGGTCTGTACGGCGCGTGGCTGGAGGCCAGAGGGGTGTTGGAAAACCTGCGTAAGAACGTCAAAAAGGGCGGCATTCAACTCTCCGCCGAAGAAGTCCGCGCGTTGGTGAACGGGCAGTGGGAACGTTGTATCAGCGCAGAAACGGATCGAGTGTCAGTCTATTTGATCGAGGCCATGGTGTCTGAACGAAGCAGTCCGGAAGTCTCGATCGAAGGCTATCGTTATGTGGTCAATGAGGCGAAAGAAGTGCGACACCTCATGCTGCTTGTTCCAGCGTATCTCCGGCTCGTGCAACTCTTGCTTCAGGCAGGAGAGGAGGCGGAAGCGCTTGAGGTCATCGAACAGTTCGAGCGCCGCTTCCCACGATCGAAGCGCGGCTCGCATTTCCCATTAGAGCCTCAGCGGGACTTCATGACCAGCAAGAAATCGAACTTGATGAAGAGTCTCCCGCTCAGGATGTCGGCCTAGTGACAGGTGTCTCCCGTCATATCCGTTCTCCGTCGCTGCGGCCTGCGTTCGGTCCCCACGAGTCCATAAACAGCGTTCAGTAGTGTGACTCCAGACTTGTCGGTCTTTTATTCAGCACCGTCGCGGCGGCTTGCGAGAGGGCGGCGTCGTGGGTATGGTCTGTCGAGTAAATCCGAAACTGGACCAGTCTCGTAGGCAGTAGATCTAAGCATTCTTCCAACAGCTCGGTTGAAACCTGGCCTGTGCCAGGATCATAGACGTAGAGGGGATTACCCCGTGAATCCTTCGGGTCTGGCCGTGGATCCAACAGGGCCATGTCCACCCGAAACGGACATCGCTTCAAACGAGTCGGAAGTTCCTTGATAATGTGCTGCTCAAAGTGTCGATGGTTGGGGAAGGCCATACCGCGCTCCTGTCCTTTTTCTTTCAAGGTCGTACTGTAGGCCATCTTCCATTTGACGTCACGGTTGAAGATCCTCGTCCACTCCTGTCCTAAATGACGACGGGATTTGTTGCGGCTCTGTGTCCATGCTCGGACCTCTTCCAGGAGCGACCAATCCGTGAGCGTTTGGTAACCACTCATATTCTTTCGCGGATCGCGGGGAGAGATGAGCTTCATCGTGTCTCCGAAAATATCGCGAAGGTGAATGTCGATGGCTCTGGTTGTGCGATGGAAATACACATTCGAATAAAGATACATCCGGGTGTTGAGGAACATCTGGAGCGCGGGAAGGCCGGTCTTATGAATGGTGAATCCCTTCTCCGTCACGATGGTGTAATGAATCAACCGTGTGAGATCGACCGGTCCCACCGCAACGCCGCACATATAGGAGTCCCGTAAGACGTAATCCAGATTGTCCCCGGTGTAGCTTCCGGAGATGACGGGTTGGAGCATGTTCAACCAGCGAGGGAGCCGGGAGTTGTCCTTGCCCTTTTCTTTGAGGATCAGATGGGCGATCTGGTCCGGGTCCAATTCCTCACCTTTGGCGAATGGCCCGGAGGGACTGCGGCGGATCTTTTTGATGAAGGGGGCGAGATGATCGCGGATGATAATTTGTCCCAATCGTTCATGGGTCAAGCCGAATCCATGGAGGAAATTGTCGTCGAAGAAATGGCAGAACGGACCGTGTCCGATGTCGTGCACCAACGCCGTGATTCGCAAGAGCTCCTCAACATAATTGGCCGACGGCACGTCGTTGACGGTATTTTTCAGAAAGGGGTACAAGTGTCGGGCAAATCGTCCTGCCACATGCATCGTCCCTAAGGAATGGACGAATCTGGTGTGCTCGGCGGACGGATAGACCCATCGGGCACTTTGTAACTGATAGATGTATCGCAGGCGCTGAACCCAAGGGGAGTCGATCAGGTCCTTCTCAGTATGTTCGTGTGGGTCGGGGTCCGCGAAGGGAACGGTAAAGGTGACGTACTTGTGAATCGGGTCGGCGATGAGTGCGGAACCATCAAAGGGGGCATCAGGACGGTCTACTGATTCCATAGTTAATGAATATCTTAGCCCACCCGGTTTGAGGGCGGCAATGGTTTAGCCCTATCGGAGGCCGACTCAGGCCGATATTTCGCAATAAAGAAATACGCGGCGGGGTATGAAACCAACGTGCCGAGTACACTGAGGATGAGACCTCCCAGCACAAATGGGCCGGCATAGGGGAGGACTTGGTCATAGATGCCGCTGAAGCTCAAGTCGTGCCAGTCGAAGGTCGGTGTATCGGTGCGTCCTAGCAAGAAGGCTCCGGTCCAATAGGTCGCGCCTAGGATCGGAATGATGGTCCAGGGATTGTTGATCAGCGCTCCAGCAAACAACGCGACAAAGTTGAGTCCGAACAGCCAAGTGCACAGCGCCACCATGGCTGTATGCAGGCCATACGCCGGCGAAAACGCGATAAAGACTCCCAAGGCGAAGGCCAAGGCCGTGCGGCGCGGGGATTCTTGTAGATGAAGGACTTGGCGTAAGAGTGCGCGAAACGATCGGCCCCCTTTTACTGGCTGTTTGTTGAGTTCGGACATCAGTGAAAATGCTCGTAGCTGGTGACCGGTAACGGTTGTCTTTGCCCACCGGATGACATCTGCATTCTAAATCGCTTCGGGCGAATCGTGCCGATACAGGTGACGCGATAGCCGCGGGCTCGGGCTTGCCGTTCAATCTTACTTCGGCAGTCTGGAGCGGCGGTGAAGAGCAGTTCATAGTCCTCGCCTCCGCTGAGCGCGAGCTGAACCGGTGAGCGGCCAGCTGCTTTGCCGTAGGCCCGGCAGGCTGCCGAGATCGGGAGTTTCTCGAGTTCTACTTCGGCGCCGACCTGACTCGCTTCACACAAGTGACGAAGATCTCCCGATAGACCATCGGAGACATCGATGGCGGAAGAGGCCAGCCGCTCCTGATTCAGCCATTGCCCTTCGGCCACTCTCGCTGTTGGGTGGAAGTGGCGGTTGATCAGAAATCGTTGGTGTAAGGCGGAGAGGGCGATCCTGCTCTTGCGTGAACGTTGAGCCTTATGGAGCGGCATCAAGAGGCGAAGACCGGCGAGAGAATCTCCGAGTGTGCCGGTGACGTAGATCAGGTCATCGACTTGAGCTCCGTGACGAAAGAGAGCCTGCCGTGTGGGAGTGGTTCCGATGAGCGTGATGTTGAGAAAAAGACCGGCCTTGGAGGCGGAGGTATCACCACCGATGAGCGCCACGCGAGCACGACGGCATGCGTTCATCAGACCGCTGTAGAGCTTGAAGATGTGCGCTGATGCCAGCGTCTTTGGAATGGCAAGAGAGATGAGCAAATAGCGAGGGGTGGCCCCCATGGCGGCAAGATCGCTGAGGTTGGCCATGGCGGCCCGATACCCGACGGACTCCGGAGCTGCAGACTTAAAATTGAAATGGATGCCTTCCGCGAGCAGGTCTGTTGTGATGTGCCACCAGATCTGTGATGTGGGTTCAACGACCGCGGCATCATCACCGATGCCCTGGATGAGGCTCGGCGCGGGGCGAGCGAACCGGTGCGCGAGGCCTCGGATCAGAGGGAATTCCTGAATGGCCAGCTTGGCCTTGCGATTGGCCACAAGGCGATCCTATGAACGTGCCGGGACCCGGTCGGTCATCACGGTAGCCGGGAGCTCGTGAGACAGCCGCTCCTTGCCTGACCGTAGAGGACGGATGCGGGCTGGTGCCGGAGGGGCTGGTTGTTTTTTTGAAGTTGGCGGCGTCTTCCCTCGTCGACGAAGCGCGATCTTGATGACGTCGTCCATCGTATCGACAAAGGCCAGCTGAATGCCTTTCAGAAGGTGTTTGGGAATTTCCTCGAGATCCTTCTTGTTCCGGCGAGGCAAGATGACGGTCGTCAGCTTGGCCCGTTTGGCCGCCAGGATCTTTTCTTTCAACCCGCCGATGGGAAGGACACGACCGCGCAAGGTGATCTCTCCCGTCATGGCCAGGTCACGCCTTGTGGGAATACCAGAGAACGCCGAGGCAATTGCCGTGGCCATTGTGATGCCGGCAGAGGGCCCGTCTTTGGGGATGGCCCCGGCTGGGACGTGGATATGCAGGTCTTGCTTACTGAACACGCTGGGATCGATGTTCAAGCTTTTCTCCCTCGAACGGACATAGCTGAGGGCTGCTTGGGCGGACTCTTTCATCACATCTCCGAGGTGTCCCGTAAGGGTCAACTGGCCTTTGCCTTTCATGACGGTTGCCTCGATGTACAGCACATCGCCACCCGCCTCAGTCCAGGCCAGACCGGTGGCGACGCCGGTCTCGTCTTGTTCGAGCTCAGCTTCCGGAACGTATTTTGAGACGCCGAGATATTTATTGAGGTTTGATGGATCAATGGAGAATCCCTGCCCCTTGCCCTCGGCCACTTTCTTTGCGACCTTACGCATGACGTTTGCGATCTCGCGCTCGAGATTTCTGACTCCGGCTTCTCTCGTATAGTGCGAGATGATTTGTCTGATGGCAGGTTCCGAGAGCTGCACATGTTTGTTCGTGATGCCGTGTTCGTCGAGTTGCCGAGGAATTAAGTAGCGCTGGGCGATGCCGAGTTTCTCCTCCTCCGTGTATCCTGGGATTTCGATGATCTCCATTCGATCGCGTAGTGCAGGCAGAATCGGATCGATCAAATTAGCTGTGGTGATGAACATCACTTCGGTGAGGTCGAAGGGGACCCCGAGGTAATGGTCGGTGAAGGCCGTGTTCTGTTCGGGGTCGAGTACTTCCAGTAAGGCGGCAGAAGGATCGCCTCTAAAATCCATTCCCACCTTATCCACCTCGTCCAGCATGAATACGGGATTACTGGTCCCCGCCTGCTTCATGCCCTGGATGATACGGCCGGGCAATGCTCCGACGTAGGTGCGGCGATGGCCGCGGATTTCCGCCTCGTCGCGCACACCGCCCAAACTGATCCGCACGAATTCGCGACCTAAGGCCTTGGCAATGGATTTGCCCAACGAAGTTTTGCCGACTCCTGGCGGACCGACGAAGCACAAGATCGGTCCCTTCATTTTTTCCTTCAGCTTTCGAACCGCCAGATATTCCAGAATCCGTTCTTTGACCTTTTCGAGGTCGTAGTGATCGGCGTTCAGCACCTTGGCCGCGGCTTTCAATTCAAGATTGTCCTTCGACCGCTTCGACCAGGGTAGCTCGACCATCCATTCCAGATAGGTCCGGACGGTGGCGGACTCAGCGGTGTCTGGATGCATTTTTTCAAGGCGCTTAAGCTGTTTTTCCGCTTCTTTCAACACCTTCTCGGGCATCTTGGCGTCTTTGATGCGTTTGCGGAATTCCGTGACCTCTTCCGCTCGTTCGTCCAGTTCGCCCAACTCCTTCTGAATCGCCTTCAGCTGTTCCCTGAGAAAGTATTCACGCTGTGTTTTGTCCATCTCACCTTTGGCTTGCGCCTGGATCTTCTGCTGCATGGAGAGGACTTCAATTTCTTTCCCGAGAATGTCGCTGACCTGGCGAAGTCGTCGGATCGGGTCGGCAATTTCCAAGACGGCTTGGGTTGTGTCGACTTTGAGGCCAAGATTGGAGGCGACCATGTCGGCTAAGCGCCCAGGTTCCTCAAGATTTTCGATGACGACCATGACATCAGGGATCAGAACTTTGCCTAAACTGACGATCCGCTCGATCTGTTCCTTGACGGTCCTCATCACGGCTTCGGCTTCCAGTGGTGTGGCCGTTGGTTTCGTGTCGGGAACTTTGTCGATTCGAACGGAGAAGTACGGATCAGTTTGGATGTATTTATTGATCTTGGCTTTCGCGATGCCTTGGACCAAGATTTTGATGCGTTCATCCGGCAACTTCAGCATCCGCATGATGATGCCGGCGGTCCCAACGGTGTGGATGTCCTTGGGGGCTGGGTTCTCAACGTCCAACGCTTTTTGCGTGGCCAGGAAAATCATTCGGTTGCCCGCCAAGGCTGCTTCGATCGCCTTGATCGACATGTCACGTCCCACGAACAGTGGAAGCACCATGTACGGAAAGACGACAATGTCTCGGACCGGCAACATCGGGAGCTGGCTGGGAACCTCAATGTTTTGGGGAGGCTGGATATCCTGCTCGTTTAGGTCGGTCATAATCTATAGGCCTGTTCTGTTTATCGACAGTTGGAACATCGGTTCAATGAACCTGAAGACTGTTACCACTCGCGCATGATGGAACGATCCGCTCCTTCACATTGTAGTCCGTAACGTTCAGAAAGAAGAGTCAATTGAGCTTGCGCGATGTGTTGAGCGAACACTCCCATCACGGTCCAGTTTCGTGCAGAAGCCTGCGTTGCCGGGGTCCTTGTGACGGACTCCCCACATCATGACCGATAGGATCATCCGCGACGACTAGTCGATGTGGTGTGCGTTCTGGTCGAGAGGTAGTCGCGGAATTCTGCTCCCAATGCCGGGTTCTTTAAGGCAAACTCCACGGTGGCGATCAAAAATCCCAGCTTGTCTCCAGCGTCGTGACGCTGGCCCTCGATCTCAAGCGCAAACATCGGAGATTTTTTTGCCAGTGTCTTGAGTGCATCGGTCAACTGAATTTCTCCGTTCTTCCCCGGGGCTGTTTTTCTCAGGATGGGAAAGATTTCCGGAGGAAGCACATAGCGGCCGATCACAGCGAGCGTAGAAGGCGCATCGGCGGGCGATGGTTTCTCAACCAAATCCTCGACTCGATGCAACCCGTGAGAGAGGCGTTTCGGCGTGACGATGCCATATCGACTGACATCCGCCTTCGGAACATCCTGGACTCCAAGGACTGCTCCGTGTCGCTTCTTATAGACATGGATCAATTGAGCGAGTCCCGGCACGTCGGCGTCGATGATTTCATCCCCCAGAATCACAGCGAAGGGCTCGTCGCCGATCAGGTGTTGGGCGCACAAGACAGCATGCCCCAAACCCAATGCCTCTGACTGGCGGACATAGCAGAAGTTCGCAAGGTTGGAAATCTGTCGAATCTGATGAAGGACTTGGCTTTTCCCGGTTCCCTTTAAATTTTCTTCCAACTCGACGGAACGATCAAAATGATCTTCGATGGCACGCTTGCCGCGCCCTGTGATCACGATGATATCTTCGATGCCGGAGGCCACCGCTTCTTCAACCGTATATTGAATGAGCGGCTTGTCGACCAGAGGCAACATCTCCTTGGGAGAGGCTTTGGTCGCGGGAAGGAAGCGCGTGCCAAGACCAGCTGCAGGGATCACGGCTTTTCTGACTGCCAGACGAGACATGTGAGGATAGTATGTGATGGATTGAGCGAAGTCAAGAAACAGACGAACTGATTGCAGGGAATGTCAATTGAGCGGATGGACTATACGATGATTGTCGGGGTCTTTGTCTGGAGGCTGTGACGGTCCTACTTCTAGCCTCTCTAATCTCTTTAGGCGATTCTCATGCAACCGCGGATAAGTCGCTGTTAGGGTATGCATCGCTCGCCATTCGGGAAAATTCAGGGCCGTGCGCCTGCCGAACGGTGAACCGTGAAGCGTCGGTCATTTTCAAATTCGGACGTTTCACGCGTCACGTACGATGCCCTAGGTTATAGATACCTAGGCAGTTTTGTCACCAATCATTACGAAGCATGCAGGCTTGTGCGGTCCTAGGATTATGGTCCGTTGTTGTACAACATTCCGTCATGAGTTGTTAGAGCCTGTTTATAATCTTTTGCTGGCTATGTAGTATGTCTGATGATCCATTCACGCCACGGAGAGCAATCAGCCATGCGTTCAGCCTATCCCAGCGACATCAGCCGCAAACAATTTGCTCTGATCGTGCCCATTCTTGAGCGGGCGCGCAAGAAAACGCGCCCGCGAGAAGTGGATTTGTACGAGGTCTTCTGCGGCGTGCTCTATGTGCTCAAG
>NIUT01000082.1 GCA_002254365.1 Nitrospira sp. UW-LDO-01 | reverse complement strand
GAACATACCGGTGCCTTGGGGGCGATTCGCGCCCATGCCAAACGATATCCGCAGATGACGGTCGTGCAAATTGACGCACATGGCGATCTGCGGGAGGCCTATCAAGACAATCCATTCAGCCACGCCAGTGTCATGGCACGGGTGGTGGATGATGGATTACCGCTTGTACAGGTGGGGATCCGATCGATCAGCGCTGAAGAGGTCGCCTGTATCGACAGGACGGACCGAATCAAGACATTCTTTGCGGCAAGCATCCTCGACCCATCCGGTCCCTACGAAGGGAAGGCGGCCAAATGGATTCCCGATGTCGTTGCAGCCTGCCGAACCCCGGTGTACCTCACGTTCGATTGCGATGGACTGGATGCGTCGATTATTCCGGCCTTGGGCACACCAGAGCCGGGGGGGCTTGGATGGTACGACACCCTCAATCTCATCACAGCGCTGGCCAACGGACCGGGTATCGTGGGAATGGATATCAGCGAGATAGCTCCAATAGAGGGATTTGTCGCGCCGCAATTTTCCATCGCGCGGTTGATCTATCGTGTCCTGGGGCGTATCAAAGCTGGCCGCCGCGTCCATTCGTAGTCGATACGCATATTAACCGTCTCCTGCTCTCGTGGCGCACACCATCCGCATCAATAAATTCTTTACCGAACAGGGGATCTGCTCTCGGCGTGAAGCCGATCGATTGGTCGAGTCCGGAGCGATCACGATCAATGGCCGTGTGGCCAAGCTCGGGGACCAGGTCGAGCCATCAGACGTCATCGCTCGCGAGGGCCAGGTCTTACCCTGGGGAAAAGCTTCCCTCTACATCAAGTACCATAAGCCGGTCGGCGTCACGACCACGAGCGAATCGCACGTCGCTCGAAACATCATTGCCGAGATCGGACATCCTGAACGGATTTTTCCGATCGGGCGGCTCGACAAGGATTCATCCGGGCTCATCTTGCTGACGAACGACGGTAACATCGTGAACGAGATTCTCCGTACGGAATTCGGCCACGAGCGAGAGTATCTCGTGCGGGTGGATCGTTCGTTCGATCAGACCTTTCTAGGTCATATGGCGGAGGGCGTCGTGATTCTCGGCAGCCGGACGAAGCCCTGCCGAATGAGTCGGGTCGGGCCTGACCGGTTTCGCATTGTCTTGACCGAGGGGCGGAATCGGCAGATCAGACGGATGTGCCATGCGCTCGGCTATCGGGTGATCCTGCTGCATCGAACCAGGATCATGCACATCACAGTCAACGGGCTGGGCACCGGCGAGTGGAAGGAGCTCACGAGTCAGGAGCGAGCGCAACTGCTGAACGCTGTTGGGCGCCATCAGACGTGACGGATGTCCATGGTAGAAATGAACCAGCGCAACGGGGAGGTGTTCAAAAACTCCGTCAGTTGAGCAACTCGCGTCGGGCGGTGCGGACAAGCGCAAGCACAGCGGGGTGTTTCAGTCGCCGTTCCACGGTGATCGCGTAGAAATGTTGGATGAGTCCGTCCAGCTGTCCAACCACTTGCACCTGGTATTGGCGACAGATCTCCTTTTCGATCACAGTGGCGCCGGGGAAGATCCCATGGCCATCCTGGCCGAAGGCTTTGAGAGTCGCACTGTCATCAAACTCGCCCACCACGGTGGGGTGGACGCCGTGGTTCACCATCCATTGGTCCATCAAGCGACGAAGCACCGCACTCGAGGTGGGGAGGAGGAGCGGCGCGTTGCGGAGTGAGTGGGGAAAGTCGCGACGATACTGGGCAGCCAGTCTTGCCGTGGCGAACAGCGTGACGCCTGATTCGCCCAACGGGTGGTTGTACGCATGTGCCTTTACTCCAGGTGGAGCCGGAGTATCAGCGATCACCAAATCGGAACGATGAGCGGCCAGATCGGTCAGAAGCTGGTGCAGGTTATCCTCTTGGCAGATTAAGCGTGTCGGTTTATAGAGCCTGAGAGCGGACTTGAGCAGTTGGGTGGCGAGTGGTTTAGGAACGGCGTTGGCAATGCCCACGACCAGACGTGTCGGCTGTCCGTTCTCCTGCCCCCTGACGGTATTCATCAGCTCTTGCCCGGTCGCGAAGATGTCCTCCGCGTACTTGAACACGAGCTGGCCCATCTCCGTCAGCACCAGACGCCGGCCTGTTCGAATGAACAACTTTTCGCCCAAGGTCGCTTCTAACAGATGGATCTGCCCGCTGACGGTCGGTTGAGCAAGCCGGAGCTCTTCGCAGGCTTTAGTGACGGTTCCGTGTTTGGCAACGGACCAGAAATATAACAAGTGATGATAGTTTAACCAATCCATATGGCCCGTAGCCTTGGGAGAGCGGCGGTACTATACCATCGGATTAATCGATATCACAAATCCGTTTTATCTATTTTGAAAAAAGAAGACGAGGTTGCTACTGTGGGCGCCGTCCGCCGAATGTATACGAGAGGAGCATCTCACATGGTCGCACTGGTGTTGGCTCTGGTAGCAATTCTGCCAATGACCGCGATGGCGGAGCCGGTCATCGACTCGAGTGCTGTGAAGGCTCTGTCGACGCGCACTGAACCCTTGAGTATCGGAGAGGTGCTCGCCCGTATTGAGCTGACCCATCCGCTGCTCCGGGCGGCAGGCGCCGAGCGCACGAAGGCCCGGGCAAAAATCCTGAAGGCACTCGCAGCTTGGGAACCAACGTTCAAGAACATTACCGAGGCTGAACGCTATAACACGTGGAATCTCACGACAACGGCCCAGTTTCTCCCGCACATGAATACAGGGGGTTATAACGATACCAAGCTCGAGGTCGGGCACCCTTTAGGGTTCCGGTTCGAGGGAGGAGTCCGCAACGGCATCGGGGATCGTGTCACTCAGAACTTCACGGCGATTATTCCTGACCTGCAGCTCTTCTATCCGCAACAGCAAATCATCCTCGCGGGGTCGTTCCAGCTGCTGCGAGGCCTGATGATCAACGAAGAAAATGCCGAGTATCAACAGGCTGAGCTCGCGGGGCCGCAGGCGGAGATCAAGGTGGCGCAGAAGCGCCAGGATCTCTATCTTGCCGGGGCCGTGCAGTACTGGGATTGGCAGGTGGCCGTCAGGCAGGCCGATATGGTGAAGCGCGCCTTGACTGTGGCGGAAGACCGTGTGGCTCAGGTTGAAGGGTTAGCCAAGGGCGGGAGGGTCGCGCCCCTCGATCTGGTCGAGGCGAACCAAGAAGTGCAAAGGCGGAGAGAAGCGGCGATCGCGGCGCAACGCAATATTGAGTATGAGCAGTACAAGCTGTCCCTCTATCTCTGGGAGAATAATGAGCCGGTGACACCGCGTCCGGAATGGGCGCCGGAATTCCAGGGGGAAACGCCGCTGCCGACCGAAGAGGAGATTGCGGCTTATAAAGTGGAAGCCAAGGAAGATCGGCCGGAAGTACGGGATCTTTACATCGAAGCCAGGAAGAACAACATCGACCTGAAGCTTGCCAAGAACAAATTGCTGCCGAAGATGACGGTGGAAGCGGGGCCGACCCAGGGTGCCACGGACTGGATTGTGGGTATCGGCTATCGGGCGGGGCTGCACTTCGAGATGCCGCTGTTTCAGCGGGAAGCCCGGGGGAAGATCATGTCCGCGGAAGTGGGTCAGCAGCAATTGATGTTGAAGCAGCAATATACCGAGCAACAAGTCAGCTTCGACGTGGACAACTGGCTCTCGGCGATTGTGCGCGCCAGAGACCGGGTAACGGCAGCAACGGAAGCGCTCCGTTTGGCCAAGACGCTGGAAGAGGGCGAGCGGACACGCTTCAACATGGGGGCGACGACCGTGCTCTTCGTGAACCTTCGGGAGCGCAACGTGGTGGAGTCAGCCTACAAGTTGTATCGGGCCCAGGCAGACTACGCCGTGGCGCGTGGAGGCATGCTGTGGGCGAGAGGACTGTTGTCGAAGCCCTGGCCGACAGAGTCGTTGGCGCAGTACGGCGATCCAAAGACGGCGGCTGGTCTGAACGGCTTCAAGCAACCGGGGCGCGATTAATGCGACAGAAGGAGCATCCTGCTATGGCCGCTCTGTTATTCATAATCCTGATCTTCCTTCCGGTGACAACTCTGGCGGGACCGGTTCATGATACCAGCGCGTTAAAGGCGCAATCTGTCCGCACGGAACCCCTGACGATCAGCGAAGTGCTGGCCCGGATTGAGTTGACCCATCCGCTGCTGCGAGCGCAGGGCGTCGACCGAATGCAAGCCCGGGCGAAAATCCTCAAAGCGCTCGGCGCCTGGGAACCGACCTTCAAGAACACGACAAATGTCAATCGCATCCAAGTCTATAACTTCCTCTATCCCCAAGAGGTAATCACTGGGGGATTTAACGACACCAAGCTCGAACTGGGGCACCCTTGGGGCTTCACGGTTCGGGGCGGGATCCGCAACGGCTTTGGCGATCGGGGTGTTCTCGGCCCTATTCCTGATGGAACCGGATCGGGCGGCCTCGAGGCAGGGACAGTTGGGTATATCCCTGATCCGCTGGGCTTCTATAGCCTGCAGCAAATGATCTTCGGTGGGGAGTTCCATCTGCTGCGTGGCTTCATGATGAACGACGAGTATGCGGAGTTTCAAAAGGCCGAACTGGCTGGTCCGCAGGCGGAAATCGCGGTGGCCCAGAAACGGCAGGATCTCTATCTCGCCGGGGCCGTCCAATATTGGGATTGGCAGGTCGCCGTCAAGCAGGCTGAGATGGTCAAGCGTGTGTTGGCGGTTGCCGAAGATCGCTTGGTGCAGGTTCAAGGAATGGCGAAGGGTGGGAAGGTCGCGCCGCTCGATGTGATCGAAGTCAATCAGGAGGTTCAGGCCAGACGGGAGGCGGCGATTGCGGCGCAACGGAACGTTGAGTATGAGCAGTATAAGCTCTCGCTCTTTCTCTGGGAGGGTGGCGAGCCTGTGACCCCGCGTCCGGAATGGGCACCGGAGTTCCAGGGGGAGACCCCCTTGCCGACTGCGGAAGAAATCGCCGCGAACAAAGTGGCGGCGAAAGAAGATCGCCCGGAAGTGCGAGACATCTATATCGAAGCCCAGATGAACAATATCGATCTCAAGCTCGCGAAGAACTACCTGCTCCCCACGTTCGATTTTAGCGGCGGCCGCATGGAGGCCCCTGCGGATTGGATTGTGGGTGTCGGCTATCGCATGGGATCGCAATTTAAGATGCCGCTGTTCCAACGAGAAGGACGTGGGAAGGTCCTGTACGCGGAGGCGGAACAGCAACAATTGGTCTTCAAGCAGCTGTATACCGAACAACAGGTCAGCATCGATGTGGATAACTGGCTCTCGGCGATCGTACGGGCCAGAGATCGGGTAAAAGCGGCGACGGAAGCCCTGCGACTAGCCAAGACGTTGGAGGAGGGCGAGCGGACCCGCTTCAATATGGGTGCGAGTACTGTGCTCTTCGTCAACCTCCGTGAGCGGAACGTCGTGGAGCAGGCGTACAGGCTGTACCGGGCGCAAGCCGACTACGCGGTGGCCCGCGGGGGCATGTTATATGCCACGGGATCCCTGTCGAAGCCGTGGGCCGAAAGCGAGCTAGCCAAGTACGGAAACCCGCTGACGGCAGCTGGTGCATACGGATTTAAACAACCTGGCCGCGATTAATCCGGCACTAAGGAGCATCCTTCGATGGCCGCTCTATTACTGATGATTCTGACCTTGCTTCCGGTGACGGCGCTGGCGCAGCCGGTGCACGATTCAAGCGCGTTGAAAGCACAGTCCACCCGCACCGCTGCTCTGACCATTGAGGAAGTGCTGGCCAGGATTGAGTTGACCCATCCGCTGCTCCGGGCGACCGGGCTGGAACGGGCGCAAGCTCGGGCAAAAATGCTGAAAACGCTGGGTGCCTGGGAGCCGAAGCTCCGCAACGAGGTCGAGGTGGATCGGTTTCAAACCTATAACCTGACGAATGCGAGTGGCGTGCCGAATACCTTGCAAGCTGGCTATAGCGATACCATGCTCAAGATCGGCCACCCCTATGGGCTTGAAGCCTTCACCGGCATTCGTCACGGGTTTGGGGATTGTACGGCGATCAGTGGCGAGGGCCCAGCCTTCACCTGCGGCGCAGGCACCGGTCCGGTGGCGATCCCGACGGATAACGAACTGTTCTATTCGCAGCAAAATATCATCTTCGGTGGCTCGATGAATCTCCTGCGGGGCTTCATGATCAACGACGAGTATGCGGCCTACCAACAGGCGGAGCTTGCCGGGCCGCAAGCCGAAGTGAAGGTGGCTCAGAAACGGCAAGATCTCTATCTCGCCGGAGCGGTGCAATACTGGGATTGGCAGGTGGCCGTCAAGCAAGCCGATGTGGTGAAGCGGACGCTGGCCGTCGCGGAAGACCGCTATCGCATGGTTGAGGGCAAGTCTAAAGCAGGCGCGGTGGCTCCAATCGACGTGGTCGAAGCCAGAGAAGAGGTTCAGCGGCGTCGCGAGGCAACCATTGCCGCGCAACGAAAGGTGGAGTATGAGCAATACAAGCTTGCCCTCTTTCTCTGGGAGAACGGCGAGCCGGTGACACCTCGCCCGGAATGGGCTCCGGAATTTCAGGGAGAAACGCCCTTGCCGAGCGAAGACGATGTGGCGGACTTTAAGGTGGAAGCCACGGAAGATCGGCCGGAAGTGCGCGATCTCTACATTGAGGCCAAATTAAACAACATCGAATTGAAGCTGGCAAAAAATAATCTACTTCCCAAGCTCAGTCTTGAAGGGGGGCCAGCGGTCGGAGGTATCTATTGGATCGGAGGGTTCGGGTACCATTTTGGCGCTCACTTCAGCATGCCCTTGTTCAATCGGGCCGCCAGGGGAAAGGTCCTCTACGCAGAAGCGCAGCAGCAACGATTGGCCTATAAGCAGATCTATACCGAAAAGCAGGTCGCGATCGATGTCGATAACTGGCTCTCGGCCATCGTGCGGGCCAGAGACCGCGTGAAAGCTGCGACCGAGGCGTTACGCTTGGCGAAAACGTTGGAGGAAGGCGAACGGGCTCGGTTTCATATGGGGGCAACGAGCGTGCTCTTCGTCAACTTGCGAGAGCGTGCGGTGGTCGAAGCAGCGTACGAGCTCTACCGCGCGCAAGCCGACTATGCCGTGGCCCGTGGGGGGATGCTCTGGGCGAGAGGCGCCTTGTCCAAGCCGCTGGCCGACAACGTGCTTGCCAAGTATGGTGACCCGGTCCATTCCGCCGGCTTATCAGGGCGAAAAAATCACGGGCGTGATTAAGCACGCAGGACGGGCTTCGTGGTAGCGCATAGTACATTTGGTGGGCTTGGATCTTGATCCAAGAAAGGCGTATTTTCCGTTGTATACAAGAGTTGGAAAGGGGCCGATGATTCACATTCTGACATATTACTGGGGGTGCTCATGAAGGAACCTCAGGGCGAAGGTTATCGGGGCCTGTTCGAAGCGCTGATGAAGCAGTTGTCCGTGGCCATCCGGGCGGAGAAAAAGATTATGAGTCTTCTTTTCTCCTACGCCCTTGCGGTTGGCTTTTTCTCTCTTATCATTCCGTTGACCGTACAGGAATTGGTCAGCACCTTTTCCTATGCGATTCAGCCGGTCATGATTTGGACCTTGACGGCGGTGATGTTCTCGGTGCTCCTGTTCGTCGGTCTGTTCAAGACCTTCCATTTTTATGCCGTGGACGTCGTCCAGCGGAGAATCTTTGCCCGCGTGGCGGTGGCGATGGTCGAGGCATTGCCTCGTAATCGATTTAAAGGAGCTCGCCCGGAAATTGCGAACTACTTTATCGAAACGGTCTTCATGCAGCGGGCACTTTCAACGCTGCTCATCGATCTGTTGAACGTGGTGGTCGGGGGATCGGTCGGGATGATCATGCTGGTCGTCTACCATCCCTATTTTCTCATTTACAATCTCATGCTCATGACTGGCTTTGCGATCACGTTCTTCGTGCTCTCGCGTGGTGCGCTGAAAAGAACCCTGGAGATGTCTCACGCCAAATACGATGTCTTCAATTTCATCCAAGAGGTTTCGCGGAACGCCTTACAATTAAAGGCGACCGACAGTAAGCCATTTCTTATCCAGAAGACCGATGCATTGGTCAGCAAGTATGTCGAAGCTCGGAAAGCACGGTTCGCCGTGTTGGTGCGGCAGTATATCGGGTCTGTGGGCGGACAAGCCATCGCACAGGCCGGTGCGCTCTCCATCTCAGGCTCGCTCTTGGCCTCAGGGCAATTGACGCTTGGGCAGCTGGTCGCAGTCCAAGCGGTGGTCAGCGCCTTAGTCATCAATTTTGACTCGCTGATCAAGAACATGGGGTACATCTACTATTTCTTCGCTTCACTCACCCACCTTGATGAGGTGTTTAGTCAGGAGCAGGATTACGTCTCAACCGAATCTACCGTGGCGCTGCCGAAGCATCTCGGTCAAGGGGTTCGCGTGACCTGCAAAGGGGTGAGTCTGGTTCACAGCGGTGTGGCGGTGTTCGATGGCTTCAATCTGGATGTGGCCCCCGGTGAGAAGCTCGGGATTTATGCCAAAACAACGGCTGCGAAAACGGCATTGGCAAGAGTGCTTGGTGGACTTGAAGTGCCGACCGGTGGCGTTGTGCAATATAACGGTGTCGATCTTCGCTACATCGATCCCAGCGCGATCAATCAGTGCCGCAGTGTCATGATTGACTCGCAATTGTCCCTGGTCAAGGGCACGATCGAAGAGAACATCGTGATGGGCCGCTCCTATGTCACCTATGATGACCTGAACTGGGCGCTCCGTTTCACGGAGTTGGAAGAAGATATCGAGGGCCTTCCGCGAGGAGTGAAGTCCGATGTCTCCTCACTCGGGGAGTCATTGTCTCCAACTCACGTGGTGCAGATTCTTCTAGCCCGTGCGATTCTTGGCCGTCCGCAAGTGCTCGTGTTCGATGGGTTGATTCATTCTCTTGAGCCATCATTGCGTGAACGGATTTTACGACGGCTTTGCTCGAAGGATGAGGCCTGGTCGGTGATCTTTGTGTCGACCGATCCGAACCTGACGGATCATGCGGATCGTCGGATCATGTTGCATCATACTCATGCGTAAGTCGTTGAAACGGCCAATTCATAGCAGTACTTTTATTATGGAGGCTCCATGGCTAGCCTAGGTCGCGGTCATGATAGTAGCGGTGAGCGTGCGCTGGTTCAACGAGGGGTCGGCTTGGAAGCGATCACGATTGAACAAGGTCCGGCATTGGCGAAGTTGCCTTGCTGGCAGGCGGTACAAATCCCGAGAGGGATGTTTACGGCATCTCGTGCCATTCTTACGATTCTTCTCTTGTTTCTCATCGTCCTGGAATTTGTTCCTTGGACACAAACGATTCAAGCGACGGGCAAGGTTTCTGCCTATACTCCCTATGATCGTCCCCAGAACATCGAATCTCGAATTACCGGACGAATCAAGGCTTGGCACATTTATGAAGGTGTCAAGGTCAAGAAGGGCGAATTGGTCGGCGAGCTAGAGGATTACGATCCGACCTTTATGGCGCCGGAGATCCTTCCTCTCTTCGAACAGAGGAAAGACGCCTTGGAAAAAACCAGGCAGGCGGCATTGGCCAGGGCAGACCAGTTGAACCGACGAATCGGTGAGATGAAGAAATTGGTCCAGGCTGCTGTTCCTTCGGCAGAGGCGCGGGTTGTTGAGGCAGACAATAAAGTGCGTGAGGCTCAACAGAAGGTTGAGCAGTACAAGATCGACGTGCACACAGCTCAACTCAATGTCGACCGCCATCGGCAACTGGTTCGGGAAGGGTTGGTCTCCCAACGTGAACTTGAGTTGACGATCCAAACCGAGATCGGGACCAAGGCAGGCTTGCAGGCGGCACAGGCGAGTTTGCAGGCTGCGGAGCAGGCTAGGTCATCACTGAGCTTTGGCCGTGATCAAGTCTCAGCGGATGTCAACCAGAGGTTGATGGATGCGATTGCATCCCGCGATTCCGCGGTTGCTGAAGCTGCGAAGGCGACCGAATCGCTGGCGGACATTGCCTATCGGCAACAGGGGGTCCAACAGCGTATTGAAGCGGCAAAACTCTACTCGCCGATGGACGGCACCGTTGTCAAGATGAATAAAGTCGGCATCAACGAGACGGTGAAGCAGGGAGAGAATCTCGTCACCATTTCTCCTCTTGCCGCTGATCCGGCCATTGAGATGATGGCTGAAGGGTTGGATTCTCCACTTCTGAAGCCTGGGCGCAAGGTGCGGATCCTCTTCTTCGGAGTTCCCGCTATTCCCTTGCCCGCTTGGCCTGGCTTAATGGCCGGTACTCGTGGAGGTATCATCAAGGTAGTTGACCAGATCGATGATGGGAAGGGCAACTATCGATTCTGGGTGGTTCCGGACCCAGATGACCCTCAACCATGGCCTGAGCAAGCTCAGGTGAGACAAGGAACAAAGGTGCTGGGTTGGGTGATTATGAATCGTGTTCCGCTCTGGTACGAACTGTGGCGGCGATTCAACTTCTTCCCACCTGACTATCTGGAGCGTGAGCCGAGTCTGTTTGAAATGTTCGCGCCGAAGGTGGCAGCGCCTGCCGCTAAGTAAGTGAATGGCGCTGCGGCGCCGAGATCCTCAGAACAATGGCCCAGGGGAATCGCCCCTGGGCCATTGTCTTTCAACCCTCCGGCCGAATGTAAACCAGCCAGCGTTAAGCTGACCTCTCGTGGCATCACGTCTTGAATGTCTAGGCTGAGAGTCTCCTAAGTACTCAGTACCAAGCTGGTACTCACGGGGTCCTTGTGGGTGGATTGTCTTGACCCGGTTCGGCGGACTCGCTATGGTGCCGCCATCAAGCTGATACTGGTGTGGGTTCTGTCTGATCAAAGGAGGCGGATGGTATGGGTAAGCGTAAGCTGCCGGTACGACAATCTCAGGTCAGCACCCGTGCGAAAGCGCTGGGTGGTCGGCCGATTGTTGGAGTATTAGGAGGTAGTAAGTCCGACTTTCCTATACTTGAAAAAGCCGGGGCGATCTTAGCTGAATTGGGGATTCCGTATGAACTCCTTGTTGTTTCGGCGCACCGGACACCGGATCGACTCTTTGAATATGCCACCACAGCTCCGGAACGAGGTATTCAAGTGATTATCGGTGGGGCCGGTGGTGCGGCGCATCTTCCTGGAATGCTCGCTGCGAAGACGCATCTCCCCGTGATTGGAGTGCCGATTCCGACGGAAAACCTTCGTGGTCTAGATTCATTGCTCTCCATCGTTCAGATGCCCAAAGGTGTTCCTGTGGCAACGGTGGCGATCGGTGGTGCAGAAAATGCCGGTCTCCTGGCCGCGCAGATCCTTTCAGCAAGCCGTCCTGACATAGCGGAGCGCCTGATTGCGTACCGGCGTATTCAGACAGAGACGGTTCTCCACTCCCCTGAAGCAAAGGGGGTCGGTTGTGACAGGGCAGAGGTGTCATCGACCAAACGGCGACCATGATGCATCCGATACTTGAACCAGGGGCTATGCTGGGGGTGCTTGGCGGTGGGCAACTCGGAGCGATGTTCACCGGAGCAGCTCGTCGCATGGGCTACCGAGTTGCCATTTGGGATCCCGATCCCGATGCACCCGCCCATCGGGTTGCGGACGAATCATTCTCGACATCCTTCGCAGATCATGACACGAGGGAGCGGTTCATTGATACGGTTCAGGCCATCACGCTCGAATGGGAAAATATCCCGGTCGAGCTCTGTCAATGGCTTGAACAACATCGGACGCTGCGTCCCTCCAGTGCCGTCCTGCGAATCATTCAAGACAGGCTTACCCAGAAGCAGTTTTTATCGTCCTGCTCGCTTCCCGTTCCTGACTTTGCTGAAGTGACATCGGAGCATCAACTTCATCAGGTGATCAGTCGCCTTGGTCTTCCGCTGATCTGTAAAACGGCGAGAAGTGGCTACGACGGAAAAGGTCAATGGCTGATCAGGCAGCCTTCGGAGATCGCGCAGTTCGAGCAGATCCTCAGCACACCCTCCTCCGGGGTCCGGTGGATCGCCGAACAGGTTGTGACCTTTGTGCGCGAGCTCTCGGTCCTCGTGGTCAGATCTGGAACCGGCGAAACCCGTGTCTATCCAGCCTCTGAAAATCGGCATGAACAAGGGATTTTGCGGGATAGCATCGTTCCTGCTTCCATCTCCCTCAGTGACGCTGAGGCAGCCTGTGAGCTGAGCGTCCGGGCGGTGGCTGAGCTGCATGGAGTGGGAATCTTCTGTGTCGAGCTCTTTCAAGCCCAAGACGGTCGCCTGCTCATCAATGAAATTGCGCCGCGTCCGCATAACTCCGGGCACTACACCTTGGATGCCTGTACCGTCTCTCAATTTGAGCAGCAGGTTCGCGTGACGTGCGGTCTTCCATTGGGTGAAGTGAGACTCCTGTCCCCTGCTGTCATGGTGAATCTCCTTGGTGACGAGGTGACCACGGTGCTGTCCGGTGAGGGAAGCCGGGAAACCTTTTCCACCCCAGGTGCCTCAGTGCATCTGTATGGCAAGCGGGTGATTCGCCGGGGAAGGAAGATGGGTCATGTGACCTTTACGGCTCCAGAACGAGCAACCGCAGTCGCATCGGCTCAGCAATTTTTGTCGCGAGTCCATAACCTTCCCTCCGCCATTCCATCCGCTCCATAGGCTAACGGCGACATCTATTTCCTCCAAAAAGTTCGTTCCTGACCAAACCTGTCCGTTCGATTTTGTCCCGTGATGGTCCGGAAGCGGTCTAAGCGAGGGCGGCACAGGCAGAAAACCGAAGAATTCACCACGAGCTGGAGGGCACACAATTTGCTGTTGTCCGGCTATTTCCACCTCTGGAGGTAGACCTCGCATGGGAACTTGTCCGGCCCAATCTCGCTCCCACCAAGCCCCAGACCGACTCTATCGGATGCTGACGGACTCAGGATCGCGCTACCTTGTCCTTCAGGGGTTGGTCACGATCATCTTGTCCTATGAGCTGCTGTTCGGTGCCGACCCTATCCTGAGTCAAGTGACTACCAATAGCCTGGTGTTGGGATTTTGGCTTGGGGTCATTGCGCTGGTCATGTTGCCTCGAACCGTATTTGAAGCAGCCTGGTTTGGGTCCATGCTGGTGACTCTCGATACGATCCTGGTGACCGCTGCCATTTATCTCTCAGGGAATGCCCGATCTGATCTCTATATCACCTATTTTGTGCTCATGTTGCTGGCGGCATCCGTTCGGCGACTCAGTCATCTATTCGGTCTCTCATTGCTCTTGAGCGCCGGATACTCGGTGGTCCTCTATGAAGGTATTCTGAACACGGGAGCGCCGGTGACAGGACAGTTGTTGGGTATCCCGGTACTGGTCGTGATGACGGTCTTCTATGGAGTGGCCCTGGAAAATTCGGCGGTCGTCCAGAAAGAGAACGACTCTCTACAGAAAGATGTCGAAGGGTTGAAGAAGACTGAAGAGGACTTGGTCATCGCAAAGGCCGAATTGGAGGCCAGGATCGCGGCATTAAAATCAGACCTGACCAAGGCGAAAACGGATCTGCGAGAAGGGCAACTTACCCGTCAAGGGCTTGAACGGCAGCTGCAGGAAGCGCAGAAACTAGAGGCCGTCGGCCGAGTCGCGGCGAGAATTGCTGTGGAATTTGGATCCCTGTTTTCAGCGGTTGGGAAGCAGACGGGCGTTATGTTGGCGCACCTTCAGCAATATGACCCGCTTCGAGGTACGGTCGATGAACTGTTCAAGGTCGGAGAACAGGCGGCTACGCTCACGGCACAACTCATTGCGCTCAACCTTGAGAAAGGTTCGGATAGAAACAAGGTGTCGGTCAATGCCGTATTGGGTGATGTCCGTAGCATGATTGCTGATCTTCTGCCCGAGCAGATTGAACTGAAAGTCATGCTGGATCCCCAGGTGAGACATATAGAAGTTGATCGGGAGGGATTAGAAACCATCCTCTTTCAGCTGGTAGTGAATGCAAGGGATGCCATGCCGAATGGAGGTCGGCTCACGATCGAGGTCAAGACGATCGAAACGCCAGTGAAATCCTCCGGGACAACTCAGATCGGTGCGGCGGCGTCTCAGGTTGAGATTGCCATCAGCGATACCGGAACCGGTATGAACCTGGATACCCAAGCCCACATGTTTGAGCCGTTGTTTTCAACCAAGGAAATGAATATTGGACTCGGACTAACCGCTGTCTTTCGGATTGTCAAGCAACATGGAGGTCGACTGAGTGTGGAGAGTCGGCCTGGGCAAGGGACGGTCGTCCGCCTGTCCTTTCCCGCGGCATCCGTATCAGACGGACAAGAGGAATCACTTCCAAAGTCTATGTTGGCCAGGGGGGGAGAGACCATCCTGCTGGTGGAAGAAGACGAAATTGAACGAAAGTTAGCGAAGTCGGTCTTGCAGCGGCACCGCTACCATGTCCTGGAAGCCGCCTCACCGGTCGAAGCGCTGATGCTGACACAACAGTATCAGGGGATTGTGCATCTTACGGTGAGTCCATTGGTCATGCCGGAGATCGGGGGGCGTGAATTGGCTCGTCGGCTTTTAGACCTCCAGCCCACGATGAAGGCATTGTTTCTATCCAGTTATGATGATGAAACGATTCGACAGCATCGAATCAATCAGAGGTTTGTCCTACAGCAGCCGTATCGCCAAACCGGATTGATCGGGAAAGTGAGAGAAATGTTGGATGCCGCATAACCTTCTTCGGCGGCGTCTGGATTGCTTAGCTACCGATCCCAGGTTGACCGTCCTGGAGCAAAGAACCGCACGTCCTTCCGCTTGAACAGTCCGATTAACGCCATACCCGCAAGAAATCCGCCGATGTGAGCAAAGAAGGCGACCCCACCGCCCTTGGATCCTACACTCATGCCTCCACTGACGAGTTGAGTCACGAACCACATGCCTAGGACGATGCCAGCCGGTACACGGGTCATTCCGATGGCCGGGAGCATCACCAAGACCCGCGCGCGTGGGTAAAGCAAGAGGTATGCGCCCAGCACCGCAGAAATGGCTCCACTGGCACCGACCATAGGAATCTCGGATGAGGGATCTGTGAGCGCATGGCTGAGTGCCGCCAGAATCCCGGACAGGATATAGAAGACGATGAACTTGGCATGACCCATGGCGTCTTCAATGTTGTTCCCGAAAATCCATAGGTAGAGCATGTTCCCCAGGAGATGCATCCAGCCTCCATGCAGAAACATGCTCGTCACCAGTGTGAATACGGCGGGAAACGCGACAGCCGCTTCCTCTGGGAGTGAGGCGTGGCCGAAGATCACTGAGGGAATGGCACCATATTGAATGGCAAAGAGCTGAGCTGGTACGTCTAACAGATTGTTCTGATAGAGAAACACGACGAAACACATGGCGATGAACACCATCGTCACGAAAGGGGTCAGTCTGGTTGGGTTATCGTCGTGGAGCGGGATCACGACTCTTCACTGGTATAGGTGTTAGCGTCGATCCACAACCAAACGAGGCAATCGATCGTCGCTTGGGGGATATCCATCGGGGCTTAACGGAACCGAAAACCCGGCAGCATGAGTATGGCCTCCACCGCCGAATGCAGCGGCAATCGCACCTACATCCGTCCCATCTGGTCGAGAACGCATGCTGAAGTAGCGACGGCCATCCCGATCGTGCCAGATTACGCAAAACGGATGCTTTGGAGAAAGCCGCTCGCCGATCTGGCTCGTAAGGATCGCACTTTGGACGGACGGAACGACTTCTTTCTGGAATGAGACCATCACTGCTTGTGCCGCAAGTTTTCCAACTAATTCTTGTTCGTAGCGGAGAATGGCTCGGCCTTCCTGCTCGAGAGTCGATTGCGAAAATTTATCCCATAAGTTGAAGTCGAGTGGATAGGAAGCCAATGCCGCGCTGATTTCACGACTGCCGGATAATGCCCACGTCCATAAGTCCTTGTCTTGCACGTACTGAAGCAGCCAAGGTGCGGTCGTTCGATGAGTCCATTCCCAGCTCAAGACGGCTCCGGACTTGGTCTGGTCAAAGTAGGCATGGGGAAATCCAGCCAAGGTTCGTTCGGCGGTGATATGGTGGTCCAAGATCAGGAGTTCTTTAGTTTCTGCGGCCATCGTCTCCAGAATCGGTCGTGCATAGCTGAAGTCGACGATTAATACTCGACGATCATGGAGGTCGGATGGTGGAGGCTGGCCGTGCTTCACGGGAAGAAATCTGGCGTTCGGAAACTTTTTCCAGACCGCCCAGGCGGCTCCAAACCCATCGAAACAGTCCGCATGGTACAGGACGATGTCAGGGGAACCGTGGAATGGTGGAGCGGTTGATACGGGAGCCATAGACTTCGGCGAGGACCTATATCTGGCGTAGGACAATGGGCTAACTGTACATGGAATCGGAGTGCCTTACAAGTCGTTGAGATGGTGAATCAGTTGGCGGAGCCGTCCGGCACTGCGTCGATTGAAGCTGAACACGAGCCGTGGGAGCTCTCGTATGGTCGGTTCATCGAGTTCTTCTTGCAGTGGGCCGCTCTGTTCAAAGGTGCCGTCGGAGAGTAGATCGGAAAAGCGTTCTCGAATCTGTTCAAGTTGTTCCGCAGCAATGGGCTGTTTCAGTCGCATAGCCAACTGCCTGCCCACAAATCGCATGGAGTGATAACGCCGGTAGAAGCGGAGAATGTGGCTCACGGCTTCATCGGCGGAGGTCACGATGGTGAAGAGCGCCAGGTCTTCCTCATTGATCAGTTTGCGGCGCAAGAGTTGTCTCGTGATGAATGCCGCCCAATCGTCCCAATAGTCACAGCCTGGAGCCTGAAGACAGACGATCGGCTGCGGATCGCTCTTTCCGGTCTGAGCGAGCGTCAGGATTTCAAATCCCTCGTCATGTGTGCCGAACCCTCCGGGAAACAGCGCAATGGCATTGGCTTCCTTTTGGAACATCAACTTGCGGGTAAAAAAATACTTGAAGGTGATCAGTTTTTGGTCGTCGGCGATCGTCGAGTTCGGTCCCTGTTCAAACGGCAGCATGATGTTGACGCCGAAGCTGTGTTCACGTCCCGCACCCTCTTGTGCGGCGCGCATGATGCCATCGGCACCGCCGGTAATGACCATGAATCCTGCTCGCACAATGGCTTGGGAGAATTGGTGGGCCAGCTGATAATTGGGATCATCGGTGGGAGTCCGTGCCGAACCAAAAATGCTCACTTTTTGTCGATCGCGATACCTGTGGAATACACCGAAGGCATGGCGGAGCTCTTTGACTGCGCGGTTGATGATTTTGACGTCCAGCAGATCCAACTGGGCTTCGTGCAGCTTCAACAGTCCGGTCATGAGCTCACGCATGAGTGCGGCATGGAGGTCGTCTTCCGGACTATCGAGGAGCAGGTTGATCTGCTGGAGGATCTCCTCTCGCGATAAGGCGGGGCGGGATCGGAGCGATGCAGACTTGCTGGACATCGTCATGGTTATCCTTGTGTGTGAGTAATAAGAGAGCTTACCAACGGAATGGATCCCGGTCAAAGATTGATGCAAACAGGACCAGCCTACGATGAACTGAGCGAGGGAGGAAGGTGCCCGAGCACCCAGGCTTTGATTCGAGACTGATCTGCAGGAGAAAGATCGAGAAACTGGACTTCTACGGCGGGAGGCGTGGACAAAATGGGTCGGGTCACACCCGATATGGCTTCAAGGCTGGCGTTATTCAGTACGGTCGCTCTGATAGTGAGAGGGCTCATTGTTTCTGAAAGCGAGAAACCCAAAACAACTCGGGCCCCGGGTAATAGTAAGGCGGAAGAGACCAGCGACGCACCGGCATGGCTTAGTTGGGTGATGGTGCTCTGATGGGCTGCTCCCGCGCCCTCTCCCTCCATCACACTGATGGTTGCCGGAATATTGGCTGCACATCGCTTGGGTGACAGCACCAAGTCTCGGGCGGTCAATACACCGACGGGCTGATTTTCTTTGGTGACGATGAGAATCGGAGTTCCCGAGGACATCATGAGGGTAGAGGCCTCTTCCATGGCTCGATCGTATTCAATGAATTGGACCGGACGTGTCATGATCGTCCGTACCTCGACATCGTCTGGTTCGAGTCCTTGAGCCACGACCTTCTTGACGATGTCGGTCGGAGTCATGAGGCCAAAGCGCCATTCGCTGTCTTTGACCAACAGGCAGGGCATCCGCTCGCGTTCTAGCAGTGAGGCCGCTTCAGTGACCGATACATCTCCGGGAATTTGGACTACACCGGGTGTCATCATATGTCCAACCAGGATAGTCTGCGGATCCTCCCCTCGCGGCCGTTGAATATCCTTCTCCAGCATCGCTCAGCCAGGTCCTCTCTTCTCACGAATCTGCTTGCCTGGCCGCAATGTATGCCAAGTATAGCAGACGGTTTTTATAGGCCTTGGTGACGTGAAATCCTTGTCATTCAAGGGTTTGACGGCATACACTAGGACGTCATTTTGCCGGTTGACAGCATGGGATATATGGGGATGGCAAACCTGTCTCACAAGGAATTCCTTCGTCGTGTGAGGCGCATTCCGATTCATGGGTTAGGACTGTCCGTGGATATCCATGCCCCGGAGGTCACTAGCTTGCTGCGAAGTCTACAAGCACGTCAAGTGCCACCTGGCTATTTTGAAGTATTTTATACAGAACCGGCGGCATTAGAGGTGGTGCGGGAGCAGGTCGGCGAACGTTTTCTTGCCTATCATGGTGAAGGGCTGTGGATAACTCAGCCGGAAATGGCTGGTTCCTGGGCAGGTCGGCAGGAACTGGATGATGCGATCACCCATCTGCAGATCCTCCAGAGTGCCTGGCTCAATCATGAATGTGCGACAAAATACCTGGCAGGTTATTCGTACGGAACCTATCTCCCTCCGCTCTATACACGAGCCAGTGCTGAGACGGTGGCGGAGAATGCGAGGCAGATCCAAACGCTCTTGGATGAACGATGTGTGCTGGAAAACGAGAGTACGCCGTTGCTGTTGCTGGAGATGCCACCGCTCACTTATTTTGTGGCGGGGACTCTCCCGATCCCCACTTTTTTTCGTCTGGTAACTGAATTGGCCCCCTGCGGGCTGGTTCTGGATTTGGGCCATCTCTGGACCGTATTTCGATATTCGGGAGCATATCGAACGAGTTCATTGGAGACATTCGTCCAAGCCTTTCTCGACGAGTTTCCTCTGGACCGTGTGGTTGAGATTCATGTAGCAGGGCTGGCCATCCATGAGTCATGCTTGGATGCTGCTCCTGCACAGGTCCGGTTAGACTCCAATGGTGTCCTTCCGGCATGGACCGATGCCCATGCAGCGCCTATTCCTTCGGTCTTGTTCGAGATGCTGGATCATATTTTAGCTCAGCCTCAGCTGACCAACCTCAAAGGCCTGGCCTTGGAGGTTGATATGAAACCAGAGGAATTGATTGTCGAGGAGTTTGCCAGGTTCACCCGACGCTATTCCAACGGCTTTCGACGTATGAACGTGGAGAACAGTGCAGCGTCAGAATCAGAGGCCATATCCATAGAGCAAAAGGTTGTTTCGCCCGCTGACAAGCTGGCGCTTGCAGAAGCCTACGATCGGTATGCGCGGGTTGTAGTTGGCAGGGCAGAGCCTATTGGGGAAGAATGGAATGGGGGACAAGCTTGTTTCAATGAGCTCGGTCTCTATCGCTTCAGCTACCTCCCGCATGAGATTCTCCATTGGGGCGGCGAGGTCGCTGATATGTTTCCAGAATCGTGCCGAGGACTGGCGGAACTGCACCTGTCACTCGCTGAATTTGTCCAGTTCTGGTTTCGGGAACCACGATCGCTCTCAGGGACTTATGATTTCTTCTTACTCAAGATTGAGCGATTTGTGGAGTTTGTCCAGGAAGTGGCACCGATGTTGGAAGCGATTGCTGAGCGAGAGGCCGAGGTGCTTCGACAGGGCTATCGTACAGCCAATACTCCTCACGGAGCCGTGCAGGTAAATTAAGATGAACTTTTGGTCGACACTTCCCAGACCACTCGTCGGGTTATCACCGATGGACGGCGTGACCGATGCAGCATTTCGGTCCGTGATCACGGGCCAAGGTAAGCCGGATGTTAGCTATACCGAATTCACGCACGTGCATGATGTCTGCCGCGGTCCTGAGATTCATTTGGAGACGCTTCTCTACAGTGATGTCGAGCGTCCCATCGTGGCCCAACTCTATGGGAAAGATCCGGAATTGTTCTATCTCGCGGCGCAGGCTGTGTGCGAGCTCGGGTTCGACGGACTGGATATCAACATGGGCTGCCCATCAAAGAGTGTGGCTCATTCCGGCTCCGGCGCAGGTCTCATTCGAACCCCTGAACTGGCCCGTTCCATCATGCAGGCGGCTCGATGTGGAATTGACGATTGGGCAAGCGGACAGACGCTGGAACAGGCCGGCTTCAAGTCGTCACGGATTGTCGCGTTTGAACGAATGAATCAACAGCGTGGCGCCGCGAGTCCCGTGCCACGACGACCGGTGCCGCTTTCAGTAAAAACCCGTCTCGGGTATGAAGATGTGACGGTGGAAGTCTGGCTGGAACAGCTCTTATTGGAAAAGCCGACGGTGATTTCGCTCCATGGTCGCACGCTCAAGCAAATGTACCGTGGCACAGCAGACTGGTCCGCCATTGCTCGTGCTGCGGCGTTCATGAAAGGGACCGGAACGTTGTTGCTGGGAAACGGCGATATTCAGAATCTCGAAGAAGCTGCGATGCGTGTGCGCGAGACCGGCGTTGATGGGGTATTGGTCGGACGGGGAGCGCTCGGGGCGCCGTGGCTCTTTCGCTCAAAGGAGCGGTTCCGCGCATGTTCCCGAACAACAACTGAAGCAAAAAGTCTCTCAGCTCCGACTGAGAAGGTTGTGCTAGACGAACGCTTTGCGGTGCTGCGTGATCATGCCCATCAGTTCCAAACGATGTTCGGAGAGCGGCAGTTCCACCGGATGCGCAAACATTTGGGATGGTACTGTAAGGGCTTCCCTCATGCCGCGGCACTCCGTGCGCGAATGGTGCGGGTGTCATCCGTTGAAGAGCTCAACCAAGTTCTCTCAGATTTTCGGAGCAGCGCCCAGAAGGGGCTTGAACCATCATCCGCAGAGTCGGTCGATGAAACCATTCTCCTGGCTTCGCGATGCAGCTGATCCTCGCCTCGAGTTCACCGCGCCGCAACGAGCTTCTTGCTCTTTTGGGGCTGGCCTTTGAGATCTATCCGTCGGACTTCCACGAGCTTCCGTCGGTGGGACTGTTCCCACTCGAGCAGGTCAAACATTTCGCGCTTGAAAAAGCGCGAGCAGTGACCAAGATTCATCCCCAAGCCTACGTGCTGGGCAGCGATACCCTCATTGAGCTGGAGAGGCGATTGTTGGGAAAGCCCCGAGACCTTGCTGACGCGCGGGTCATGCTGGGGGCCCTAGCCGGTCGATCTCATCATGTCCATACAGCTGTGGCACTCATCAACGGCGAACACAACTACGAAGCGGTCAAGGTGGCAACGGCAACGGTCCACATGAAACCCGACAGAGGGGAGCTGTATGAACGGTATCTTGCGTCAGGGGAATCGCTTGGGAAAGCCGGGTCCTATGCCATTCAGGGGCTCGGTGGAGATTTAGTGGAACGAATCGAGGGCGACTATACCACTGTGGTGGGCTTACCGTTGAAGCTTGTCGCGGACTTACTTCAATCGGCTTCATGTCAAGTTGCCGTAAATGTGGGATCTCTCTATCAACGAAGGCCCTACGCGAACTGGCGCCGGTTCGCGGTGTAATTGCAAAGGCAGCAGGGTTCCCCTACAATACCCACCGATCATTGGAATGGGCAGCAGCCACTGGATTTCAACCGTCAACACAGTCACAGGACACCATGACTTGTCGTAAACAGATGATACTGATGTGTGGGCTCATCGGAGTTCTGAGCACAGGCACGAGTGCAGCCTGGGCGATCGATGTGAAGCTGTCGTCAGAAGACGCACATAAGGCGTTGGAGACCGGCCGGCTTCCGATGGAAAAGGCCAACTCCCCGGAAGACGTGAAGAAGGTGCTTCAACAGGCATCGTTGGCTACCCGCGTAGGGGCCGATCCAGAAACGGATCCCTGTGGGGCGAGCGCCGTTCTACGGACAAAACGTTATCGGCTGGAAGCCTTCGGTCGCCAGGAAGCGGCGGAGTCGAAGAAACGGAATACCGAAATTCGTATGCCCGAAGAGTTCATCAAGAAGGTGATGGACATGCCGAACATGGAGATCGAGGTGCAGCTCTGCGGCGATGACGAGTACTTCGCCGAGGGTGCGCTGATCGAGCTGCAACAAGGGTCCAAGCGGATCAAAGCCATCGACATCGGCAAAGCCGAGCGAGGGAGAAAAAACGAAACGAATGGCCCAGCCTACCGGTCTCGCTTTACCGCGCTCTTTGCTTACGAGCAGTTTGACCCCACTGCCTCATCAGTGTTTGTCGTCAATCTGCAGGACGGCAAAGAAATTCGCATCCCCGCCGAATTCTCCAAAGTGAAGTAAGCTCGATTCATTTCCTACGCCTTTGTGTCCCGGTTCAAATCGACAGAGTTTCTGATCCCTCAGTTTTTAGCTTGGTACGGTCATGGCCGGACTTGTTTGCCGAGCCTATGGATCACTATGGTAGGAGGTATCAATGAACGTACTTGGCTACACACAGGCACATACACTGGAAGCGTTCAATCTTCGGCTGATGAACTTGCCAGATCCGACCCCAACGGGAAGGGATCTCTTGATTGAGGTGAGGGCCATTGGTTTGAATCCAATTGATTACAAGATCCGCTCGCGGCGATCTGGTTCAGACGGAAAGCCTGTCATTTTGGGGTGGGATGCCGCGGGGATTGTACGGGCCTGCGGCAATGATGCCGTGCACTTCAAGGTTGGGGACGAGGTGTTCTATAGTGGAGACCTCAACCGGCCGGGGTGTTACGCGACTAGGCAACTCGTGGATGAACGGCTCGTGGCCTTGAAACCGAACACGCTTTCGTTTGCTGACGCGGCCGCTTTTCCACTGACGAGCCTCACAGCCTATGAGATGCTTTTCGAAAAAATAGGCCTCATCGGTTCTGATAGGCGAACAGTCCTCATTATCGGTGGTGCCGGTGGCGTCGGGTCGCAGGCGATCCAATTGCTCAAGCTGAAGACGTCAATGACCATCATTGCCACGGCGTCTCGATCGGAAAGCCGGCAGTGGGTTGCCGGTCTCGGAGCCGATCATGTGGTATCTCACCAGAATTTCGTCTCGGAGATCCGTGCACTTGGGATTCAGTTTGTCGACTTTGTTTTCAGCACAACCCACTCCGGCCAGCACTGGAGCAACATGGCTGAGATCGTGGCGCCGTTCGGCGAAATTGGGCTTATTGACGACGCCGACGGTCTGGATATATCCATCTTTAAACGAAAAGCCGTGAGTCTCCATTGGGAGCTGATGTTCACCAAGTCAATGTTCGATTATCGCATGGAGTCTCAGGGGAGAATTCTTACGGAGGTGAAAGATTTTGTTGAGGGCGGCAAGATGCGCACGACGGCGAACAAGGTATTACATGGACTGACCGTCGAAAATCTTCGTGTCGGCCACACCATGCTGGAACAGCACACCAGCATCGGCAAGGTGGTTGTGCAGCTCTGAGGGGAGTTTCAACGGAACGGACTCACTCCCGATTCACACGGCAACGTGTACTGAATGAGTGTGGCCCACAGTGTCCAGTTCCATTCCTTATGCTCGGTAGGGATCCTGCGTATGAAAATGCCACGCCTAGAAGATAAGATCGCGATTGTCACGGGGAGTAGCAGTGGGATCGGCAAGGCCATTGCCCTTCGGTTTGGCCAGGAAGGCGCAAAGGTTATCGTGGCGGCCAGGCGAATGACGCTCTGCCAGCAAACGGTGCAACAAATTCAACAAAATGGTGGAGAAGCCATAGCGGTCCAAACAGACGTCGCCGACGAGCGGCAGGTGCAACGGTTGATCACTGAATCGGTCTCTCGTTACGGTCGGATCGATATTCTCGTCAACAATGCCGGCATCGGCGGCGGTGGACGAATCGCTGACACGAGTATCCAGACATTCGATGAGGTGATGACTATCAACTTACGTGGCACCTTCTTGTGTTGTCGGGCCGGCTTCCGGCAGATGAAGCAGCAACGGGGCGGGGTGATTCTCAACATGTCGAGTGTGGCTGGTCTGCAAGCCTGGAGAGGCACGGGAACCTACAGCGCGTCGAAGCACGGCATTATGGCGCTGACTAAAGCCTTGGCTGATGAAGGCAGACCCTACGGCATCAAGGTCAGTGCGATCTGTCCAGGAGCTGTGGCTGACGAATTGGTGGATGCGCCTCGGGCAGAGATTGAACGCAGTGAGAAGATTGACCCATTTGATGTGGCCGAGGCAGCGGTGTACCTCTCCACCTTGGGAAAGTACACGGTTGTCCATCAGGTCGTCATCGATCGGCTTGGCGCGGATTGGTAGTAATCCAACAAGCCTGCGTGTCTCTTCACCCCTTGGTCGGTGGCTCTTTTTGTCAGCTTCTCAACATTCGTTCTAATTGCCGGCGATGAACTCAGTGGTGAACGGCTGCTAGGCAGTGCCAGTCGTGAGCGGCCCTGGGGCCAAACCAGGGATGTGGGTGCCGCAACGTCTGTCCGAGTCTGATCACATTAGAATTGAGGGCGTATTCATCCAGCAATTCCGTTGAGATTCGATATTTAAATGGCTTGCTATAGATAAGCGCAGCTAGGCTACAGAGCTTGGTCAAGAAGTGAGCCTGCCACTTACTGAGTTATGAAACCGCTCGCAATTCGTAATCAACTCCGCGTCGATGCAAACCAATCAACGCATGACGGCTGAGGTCATCCACAAGCGAGAAGACCTGATTCCAGGTGAGTTCGGGACAGCAGTTCAGGAGTTCTTCGAGCGGAATACGTTTCCGCTCCTGCACGATGGTCAGTAGTTTCGTCGCCGGTGATTCAATCATAGCGCACCTCCCTTGTGGTTGAGATCAACAGGCACAGTATCGTGAGGCCTTGTTCGTGTTGTTTGGTTCCAGTAGGAACCCCGATTTCGAGTGTTGCCATCGCTTCCTTCTTATTCTTCATGAAAATCAAAGTATCGGATGCTCGTTCCAAAGAGATCACGAACACGTAAAGCCTATGTTAACTGCAGGGGTACTTGGCGGGAGGCTCGTACGATCCGAAGTGCAGGGAGGGTGAGGGGGTAGACTGTTGCGTGTCACGGCGTTATCATGAAGATGAGGAGTGGAAGGGCCGGAGAGGACGCCCCCTTTATGAAGACAAGGTAGAGATGCGCTTGGGAGAGGTTGAAGAACGGGGCGGAACTGCCGCGTCGACTAGGCAGGCAGCTCAGGAGCGGAGAGATGCTTAAAACTCGTCGATGGACACCGGTCGAAGAAAGTCTCGAACAGACACGAGTCCGACGAGTGCGCCTCCTTTGGTCACTCCGAGGTGCAGCGTGCGATGCTTATCCATGAGGTCGGCAGCTTCTGTTAGTGGCCGCCGCTCTTCGATGCCAGGAACGGGACTGCTCATGATGGCATCAACCGGCACAAAGTAAGATGCCTTCTCAGCACCTACGAATTTCTTGACGATGTCCGACTCGGTGACGATCCCGATGATCTTCGCTTTGTGTGTCACCAATACACTTTCTACATTGCAGGCTCTCATGAGTTTCGCTGCATCGATGACTGATGTACCCGCCTCCACTGTCACCGGTTCTGTCTGCATCAAGTTGCCAACTGTTACCATCTGATCCTCCCTTTTAAGATTATGTATTGCTGTCAGGGTAGCAAGAGTCTGTTGCTGGAGCGTTATGGGTCTATTACAAGCATGTAAAGTTATAGAAGCGGTTGGAGCAAGGTTTGCGTCACTCCATGTGCTTTCAAAGAGGAAGGACGACTACTTCTTATACAATGAGTTCATTTACTCGAACTCTTCCCACCCACTCAGCCGACTCCCTAAGACCAACGTGCGTCTGGTTGTTGACACGAGAATGAGTCCATTGTCGTGTCCGATCTCCACGATACGCTCGTGCACATCCAAGGGCTTCGAAGAAAAGCTGCCGAGCAGCGGGGTGAATCCGATGACCCGTTCATTGGTGATGAACACGGCTCCATAGTCAGTGCTGTGGAAGCGGGTGACCTGTTCTCGCACTCCCAACGCGTCCTCAAACCAAAGACCATTGGCGCCACGGAAGGCGTATAGATTCCGGTCGGTTCGAACCAGGCTGAAGGCTGCCAGGATTTTTCGTTCCAACACCTTTTCGTTCAGATCCAGATCTATCTTGGTCCACGTCAAACTGCGGCTCGAAAATCCCAATAGCCGTCGCGAGGTCACCACAATCCCATTGATACCGTTCGCTCCCGAACCGATGACCCGCTCTTGAGCCTCCAAGCGAATTTCCCTTCGGCCATTGAATGGGCTAGTGGCCACAGCGTGGTTGGACTCCAACCACAGAGTGACCTCCGCGCTCGTCTCCAGCGCTGGAACAATCCCTACCCATAGGAAGTGAGTGTGGAGGCAGACGAGGATGATGAGGAGCATTCGATGAGAAAGAGTCATGCCTCATTCTACCGGAGATTCACGAAGGGTGAGGGGTGAGCTGGGAGTTGAAAAGGTAAGGAAAAGAGTGGCCTCTAGCTTACGCGGGTTCGTTGAGCCGGATGGTGTAGAGGTAGTGGTACAGTCCCTTGCGTTCCATCAATTGTGCGTGCGTGCCTTCCTCCACCAACTGCCCCTTGTCCAAAACCAGAATTCGGTCGGCGCGTTGGATGGTCGACAGCCGGTGGGCGACAACAAAGGTCGTCCGCCCTTCCATGAGGCGTTGGAGGGCTTCCTGCACCAACCGTTCCGACTCGGTATCGAGAGATGACGTGGCCTCATCGAGTAAGAGAATACGAGGATTCTTCAAAACGGCTCGAGCGATCGCGACTCGTTGGCGCTGTCCGCCGGACAGATTGACCCCCTTCTCGCCCACCACGGTTTGGTACCCATCCGGCAAGTTTGTGATGAAGTCGTGTGCATGGGCCGCTTGGCTGGCCTCTACTACCGCGGTTTCGTTCGCCTCTCTGTTCCCATAGCGTATGTTGTCGAGGATGGTGCCTCCGAACAAGATGGTCTCCTGCGGCACCAGCGCGATCTGTCGATACCAACTGTCGAGGGTCACATCCCGCAGATCTCGTCCGTCGATGGTCAGGCGTCCCTCTATGGGATCGTAGAACCGATGCAGGAGATTGATCACTGTGGTCTTCCCGGCGCCGGTTGGCCCGACGAAGGCGACCAATTCACCAGGCTTCGCCTCAAACGACAGGTGAGCAAGCACTGGATGACGGGTGTCATAGCTGAAGGTGACGTCTTCCATCCGCACGTGCCCTGCGATTGTCCCGAGCGGCTGCGCGTCTGGTCGATCGTCGATCTCCGGCTTGGCATCCAGAATCTCGAAGACTCGCTCGGTCGCACCTTGAGCTTCCTTGATCTGGGTAAAGATCTTGGCTGCTGAGCTGAAGGGACCAATCAAGATGCCGGCAAAGAGTACAAAGGCGAAGAGATCACCCGGCGTGACCACACCGTCGATGACCTGGCGACCTCCGTACCACAGGACGGCGGTGGCCGATGAGAAGGTCAGCAGGCTGATCACCGGAATGAAGACGGCCATGATGCCGGCTCGACGGAGCGTCTGGTGCAGTGTCTGCTCGACCTGATCAGCAAAACGGGTCTGTTCCCGTTCTGTCTGAACGAAGGACTTGACGATGCGAATGCCGGAAATGACTTCTTCGGTGAGGGTGCTGAGTGCAGCCATGTGGTCTTGAATCGAGGTCGACAGGGATTTCAGTCGTCGGCCGAACATTTTTGAGACGACCACCAACAGCGGGAGCAGGACAAGAATCAGGAGGCAGAGCCTCCAATTCATCAAGAGGAGGAACGTAATGCCGCCGATGAAGGTCACGAGTTGTTTGACCCCATCGATGGGAGCTTCTGTGACGAGGGATTGAATGACGGTGACATCGGACATCAACCGGGAGAGTAATTCTCCTGTGCGTCGGCGAGCGAAAAAGCTGACCGTCAGCTTTTGGAGATGCCCAAAGAGATGTTTACGAAAGTCAGCGACGACGGTCTGGGAGACCCAGGCGGTGAGGTAACTATGGCCCATCGAGCAGAGCCCCTGGAGAATCACCAGGCCGAGGAACAGCCCGATGGAGCGCGTCATCTTGTCAGCGTCATGTTGAACGGTGATGACGTCCCAGAGTGTCCCGGCCAGCCGGACCAAGGTAAGGTTGATGAGAGCCACTCCGGTCACGAGAAGTCCGGCCAGTAATAGGCGAGGGATGTAGGGGCGAACGAACGGCAGGAATCGCCGAAAGATCACCATGGCAAGTCAGGTGGTTCGATTGACGGTGACATTGAGTGGTCGGGTCAGCCTTCTTCCACGATAACGGAGTGTGAGGCGGGGCAGGGGGTGGTTTTGGCTAGATCTGAACGATTGACTCGATCAGGTTTTTATTGACTGCGACGAAATCCGACTGTTCTTTCTCATTGATGACCACGTCGGTGAGGCTAATGAACAGACGAGCCTCTTCGTTAATCGCGTCGGAGACGCGATTTCGCATTGGGGGTACCAGGAAGTCTCCCACGTAGGTACAACTGACCGTCCGTACGCGGATTCGAACTTTCTTGCCCTTACCCTCGGACACGGCCTTGGCCTCCCGCCATGCAGGCTCAGCTTAGCTTTTCCGGCGAAGGAACTTTTGACGTTGGCGCAACTTCTTGTACTTGTGCTTGCGCATTTTCTTCCGTCGTTTCTTCAAGACGCTTGACATGCTTAGTATCTCCAAAGAAGGGGGAGTCTAAAAGCTTTTTCTGAAAAATGCAAGCTCACGGCACGCTTTTCCCCTATGCTATACTGCCTTTCTTATGTTTGTCCGGCGAACCTGTCTTTCACCAACTCTGCGTATAGGATGGCTTCTGTTGCTGACTTTTCTTGTCACAGGCTGTCCGTCCAAGACGATTCAGTACCCCGCCGAGCACGAGCGACTGCTTCGCCTTGATCAGGCCCTGGAATCCCTCCGAAGGGCGTATGAGGAGAAGGATCGGGCAGGGTTTCGGGCGATGCTGTCCCCGGTCGATCAGACAGAAGAGTTGCAACGACAAGCGGAGATGGATTTTGAGGGGTTCCATGCGATTACGCTTGAGTTCAAGATCGAGCGGGTCATGTTAGCAAAGGACGCCTTCGATGTGCTGGTCAATTGGCAGGGGACATGGAAAAAAGACGCCAATGACTCGGGCACGCGTCAGCGTGGCCATGCCCGATTGCAATGGGTCGGGACGCCCTCGATTTTGTTGCGCGGGGCACAGGGCGACCTGCCCTTCGGGATGCAGACCAAGCAGATGTTGTCCGAGCCATCCTCTCCATCACGACGATAAACAATGCCGCGATCTGTGCCGGAAGCAGATTTTCTCGTCATCGGCAGCGGAGTGGCCGGACTGCGTGCCGCCTTGGAGCTCTGCCGGGTTGGACGAGTGATCATGCTCACCAAAGGCCATCCTCTCCAGAGTAATTCGATCTTTGCACAAGGCGGCGTAGCCGTTGCGTTGAGTGAAGAAGATGATGTCTCCATCCATTTGACGGATACGGTGAAGGCGGGCCATGGGTTGTGTCGTCGAGAAGCGGTTCGTGTGTTAGTGGAAGAAGGGCCGGATCGAATTCAGGAGCTCATCCAATGGGGAGCGAAGTTCGACAAGGCCGGCGGAAAGTTCGCCTTTGCACGGGAAGCCGCCCATAGCCGTAGCCGCATTCTTCGTGCGCGAGGCGACGCCACGGGAAATGAAATGGTCCGAGCCCTGATGGCGCAGGCGGTTCGACAACAGCGGATCGCCCGCTTGGATTACCACTTTACAGTGGATCTTGTCGTCGAGGGAGGTCGATGTTCCGGCGCGGTGGTTCTTGATGAAAACTCCGGTGAGCAGTTCATTATTCCGGCCAAAGCGGTGGTGCTGTCAACCGGTGGTGCCGGCCAGATCTTTGCTCGAACGACGAATCCCCCCAATGCCACGGGCGATGGGATGGCGATGGCCTTTCGTGCAGGGGCGGAACTGCAAGATATGGAATTCGTGCAGTTTCATCCGACGTCGCTGTATCTGCCGTCAAGCCCGCCATTCTTGCTGTCGGAGGCCATGCGTGGGGAAGGTGGTCAGCTGCGCAATAATAAAGGCGAGTCGTTTATGACGCGATATCACCCGCTCGGAGTGCTGGCTCCGAGAGATATCGTGGCACGGGCCATCTGGGCGGAAATGGCGGCGACGCGTGCTCGGCATGTCTATCTTGATGTCACGCATCTCGGCGCAGATTTTGTGAAGCGTCGCTTTCCCACGATCTATGCGACCTGCCTTCGTCACGATATCGACATTACGGAAGAGTGGATTCCGGTCTCGCCAAGTGCCCACTATATGATGGGAGGGGTCACGACCGACCTCAATGGAGCGACCACATTGCCGGGCTTGTTCGCGGCCGGAGAGGTGGCCTGCAGCGGGGTACACGGGGCCAACCGATTGGCAAGCAACTCATTATTGGAAGGGCTTGTGTTTGGGAGGCGGGCCGGCGTGGCCGCCATCGCATCGGCCGCTCACGGCTCGGTTTCGAGCATGATCGAGTCCCGTGAGCCGCTACCACACGGCCAGGGTAATCGACTTGAGGATGTGGAAAAGGTACGAAACTCTCTGCGTCGGATCATGTGGGGACAGGTCGGGTTGATCCGATCCAGAGAGTCATTAGTGCGAGCTACAGCGCAACTGGCTCGATGGGAACGGATGGTCTCGCGATTCTTTTCGACGAGGGCCGACCTCGAGGTGAAGAACATGGTCCAGGTAGCACGTTGTGTGGCCGAAGCGGCCTTGTGGAGAGAGAACAGTGTGGGTGCTCACTACCGATCCGACTTCCCTGGGGCGCGACGTCCTGGATGGAAGGCGCATAGTAGATTGCGTCTCACGGATCGGACTACTGGGCGGGTGGAATCGAGACCTCAGGGGAAACTGGTGCCATTGCGTACTCCGAAGACGGGATGACATGGCCGGTCGACGCCAGGTCACGTGCGAGAAAGGTTCGGTAGTAGCGAAGGACCTTCCTGACATATTGCCGCGTTTCATCGATGGGTGGAAGGGTACGATACCGGTCGACGACGCGCTCTCCGGCATTGTAGGCAGCTAGTGCGAGGGGGAGATTCCCTCGGAAACGATCCAGCAAGTGACGGAGATACTTGGTCCCCCCACCGATATTATCCTCCGGATCGTAGAGATCCCGAACATCCAGCTGAAGCGCGGTCTGCGGCATGAGCTGCATCAACCCGATCGCACCGGATCGTGACACTGCGCGAGGATCAAAATTCGACTCAGCCTTGATCACGGCGCGGATGAGAGCCGGGTGGAGTTGATGTTGCCGCGAGAATCGCTTGATCATCGGCTCCAACTCCTGCTCGGATATGACCGGGTGCAGCCGATTCGGGCGGATGTCGACTCGTCGATATCGGACATCAGAAGGGACATTGGTCAGAGAAATAGTCCCTCTGGAGTCAATATACTGGTAGATCTCCGCGTGTAGGGGTTGAACTCGACCCAGGAAACAGCCGCCAAGCAAGATTGCAGTTGCCAAGACGGTACGCAGGCATGGAGTGACGGACGGGTATCTGTGATTCAGCATGGTCACACGATAGCAGCCTCTAGCGGGCTGTCAAGAAATTGCAGATCTTCTGTTGGTCGGCTCGGGGAAGACCTTGGAAAACAGTACAGATTCAGAAGGTTAGCGCGATGGGGCCGGTTTCGAGAATCGGTCTCGAGACTCAATGAACCGTGCGTGTAGCTTGCGGGTCACTGGGCCTGGTGCGCCATTCCCGACTCGCTTGCTGTCGATCGCTACCACCGGCATGATTTCCATGCTGGTATTGGTCAAGAAGCACTCATCGGCTTGATAGAGTTGGTCAACGGTAAAATGTCCTTCTTTGATGGGCAGGTGGAGTTCTTGGGCCAACTGAATCACGACTTGTCTGGTGATGCCGTCGAGGAGGCCGCAGTCCAAGGCAGGCGTACTCAAGCGGCAATTCCGAATGAAGAAGAGATTGCTGATCGTGCCTTCGGTGAGGTGGCCCTCCCAGTTGAGCAGCAGGCTGTCGAACGCGTTTCCAGCGATGGCCTCTTGCTTGGCCAGGATGTTGTTGAGGAAATTGGTGGTCTTGATTCGCGGTGGGAGCGCACTCGGCAAGTTACGTGTGGTCGACGCGACCATCACTGCGACGCCTTGGTCATAGAGATGGGATGCCGGAGGCACCAGCGGTTTGGTCATCACGACGACGGTCGGTGAGGGACACAGGGCCGGATCCAGCCCAATGTCTCCAACTCCACGCGACAGGGTGATTCGCACATAGGCGTCTTGTTGATCGGTTCCCACCTCGTTGCGTACCAGAGATTCCTGAAGAATGTCGGCCCACCGTGCGGGCGGAATCGGAACCCTCAAGCCGATGGCATCGGCGGACTGAAACAGTCGTGATAGATGGCGGTCTCGCATGAAGAGGCGCGGACCATACGAGCGCATCGTTTCAAAGACTCCGTCGCCGTAGAGAAATCCATGATCGAAGACGGAGATGACGGCTTCGTGGTCTTGCACAAATCGATCGTTCAAGTAGACCCACATCGTGTTACCCAAACGCACTGAAAAAAGCCTGGGCTTTATGAATGGTTTCTTCGTACTCGCGTGCCGGGTCGGAATCGGCCACAATTCCGGCGCCGACTTGAAGATATCCAGTGTCTTGTATCATCGTGAGCGTACGAATCAAGATATTGAAGTCAAGGTCGCCACTCCAGCTGAGATACCCCATGGAACCGGTATAGGGACCGCGGCGGACCGGTTCCAATTCCTCAATGATCTCCATACAGCGGATCTTCGGAACGCCAGTGATCGTGCCTCCCGGAAACATGGCTCGCAGTAGATCGAACCCGGTTGCCTGCTCCGTGAGCGTGCCGGCGATATGAGACACTAAATGGCTGACATGCGAATACTGCTCCAAGGTCATGACTTCATCGACTTGGAGGCTCCCAAACCGACAGACACGACCGAGATCGTTTCGCTCGAGATCGACTAACATAATGTGTTCCGCGCGCTCCTTCTCATTGGCCCGCAGTTCCCCGACGAGTTGTCGATCTTCCAGCGATGTTTTCCCTCGGGGCCTGGTTCCTGCGATTGGCCTGGTATCGGCTCGACGACCATCAAGCCGAACAAGGCGCTCGGGTGAAGAGCTGATGAGACGGACGGTATCGAGCCGGAGTACTCCTGAAAAGGGCGAGGGGTTCAGGGTCCGTAGGCGACGATAGGCGGAGAGATCGGCTTGCAGCTGTCCTTGCCGGAGTGCCGCGCAATTGACGGCGAAGCGGTGTGAGAGATTTGCTTGGTAGATGTCACCGGCGGCGATGTAATCCTGGCACCGGCGGACACTCTGCATATAGGCGGATTGTTCCTGCTCAGGTGTAAAGGTCAGGAGGCCTAGATCGTCTGGATGGGGATCGCCGGTATCTGGCTGCGTCAAAAGGGCTTCGAGTGCAGCAAGCCGGTCCCTTCCTTCGCGGAGTAACTGTTCTCGCGACTCTCCTAAAAAACGTGTCAGTGGCGGACAGAACATCAGTATCAGGCGGTTCTGCTCATGGTCGACTGCTGCGACGAGATCAAAAAATGCGAATTCCAAGTCAGGAACGGTGGGATGGGCTGAGGCGAGCGACGGTAATGTCTCGAACTGGCGAACGAGGTCATAGCTGAGGTAACCCACGGCCCCTCCGAAAAACGGAGGAGCGTCGGGCGGGCGAGCGATGTGCTGGTCGGCAAATAGTTGAGCCAACCGCTGAAAGGGAACCAGTCCTGGCGTGTTGTGGCTCCAGGTGGGTTGTTCAAGCAGGTGACTGCCCATTCCGGACAGCCGATAATACGGGTCTGTAGAAAGATACGAATATCGTCCCATCGATCGTCCACCGCCACTTTCCAATAGAAAAGACGGTTGCCTGGTCGAAGCGATGTGTGCATACAGTGCCAAGGGGGTCGTCGGTGGGCAGGGACAAGTGACGATAAGTGGTGCAGGGGGCCCATGCAAAAACTTTGATGATGTAGCTTGTCGCATGGGTTGGGGGTGCCTCGATCAGTACTGCAAAATAACGTCGGCTCACTATACCGCAGAGATTTCTAGGGAGATAGATGGCTAACGGCTTGACATTACAAGCAGACCTTTGCTTAAATTGCACGCCCATCAACGGCAGAGTTGTGACTGCACGCTCCGCCTCCCATGGGTTTCAGAATGGCCCCTCCACAAGATCCCTTATATGCGGGGCTCGGCCAAGCGATCAGGATCGCAACTGATCTGCTTGCGGCCTTGATTGTGGGGGGAGCATTAGGGTGGGTTTGTGATACGTATGTGTTGGATTCGACCCCATGGGGTATGATCATCGGGCTTCTGATGGGGATCGTCGCAGGGATGAGGAATGCGTATCGGTCGGTCCAACGGTGGCCGAAGACCGAGCGTCCAGAGTAAAGATTCCATAACTACAACCTAAAGGACTGACGAGAATATCGTGGAAGAAAGCCCCCTTCATCAATTTGAGCTTCAGAATTGGGTTCCGATTTCGCTCGGTGGATTCGATATTTCCATCAATAAAGCCGTTGTCTTTATGTGGATCGTCGTGCTGGTTGCGGCGGTGCTCATGGTCATGGCAGGGTCTGCACGGAAGTTGGTCCCAGGAAAATTGCAGAGTTTGGCGGAGATGATGGTGGATTTCATTCGCAGCATGATCTTGGATACGATGGGGAAGGAGGGGATGCGGTTTTTCCCACTGGTCGCCACCCTCTTCGTGTTTATCCTCTTCAGTAATCTGATCGGGTTGATTCCTGGTAGCTACACGGTGACGAGCCAGATTATTGTCACGGCCGTTTTCTCTTTCGTGGTCTATGGGTTGAGCCTGGTCATCGGGTTCATGTTACACGGTGCGAAGTTCCTCGGAATCCTGGTTCCTCCTGGGACGCCCGGATGGTTAGTGCCCTTAATGATTCCGATCGAGATTATTAGCCAGATAGCTCGGCCGGTTTCGCTGGCGGTTCGGTTGTTTGCCAATATGACGGCGGGCCATGTGATGCTCGCGGTGTTGTTCAGCCTCACGATCGGAGGCGGGGTGCTGATCGGATGGTTGCCCTTTGCGTTTACGGTTGCCATCTATGGATTAGAATTCGGTATCGCGTTTATTCAAGCCTACATTTTCAGTATCTTGACCTGCGTCTACCTGGGTGACGCATTTCATTTACATGGCCACGATGAGCACGCGCATTAGCGCATGCCAGTTTAGACAAGAGAGGAGTAAGACATAATGGATTCAGCAGCAGCAGGGTTGATCGGTATGGGATGTGCCGCGGCAGGGTTTGCCGGAGCGGGTGTCGGTATCGGGTTCATCTTTGGAAAGATGATCGAGGTTGTGGCCCGTCAGCCTGAGGCAGAAGCACGCGTCACGAAGTACATGTGGATTGGTTTCGCATTAGTGGAAGCCATTGCGCTCTACGGCCTGGTCATTGCCTTTATCATCATGGGATTCCGTAAATAACTAGGGAGCGTTAACCGTTACTCGTTAACCGTTTATCGAGAGCTCATTCTCGTCAGACGTTTCATGTGTAACGTTTCACGAACGCGTGTATGCCACAGTTTGAATCGCACTTTTTTTCGTCCCTGATTTTCTGGGAGGTTGTGTCCTTCGGCATTTTATTGTTCATCTTGTATAAGTATGCATTCCCAGGGATCCTCAGCGTCCTTGAAGAACGAGAAAAGAAAATTAAGGACAGTCTCGATCAGGCTGAGCGTCACCGGGCAGAGGCCGAAAGCCGACTGAAGGACTATGAGGCGAAGCTCAGTGCAGCCGGTAAGGAAGCGGAGGCCATCCTCGCGGCGGCAAAAGAACGAGCACAGCGCCTGCTTGAGGAAAACGAGCAACGGTTGACTACTGAGGCTGAGCGGATTAAAGGCGATGCCACGAGAGAAATCGAACAAGAACGGCGTAAGGCCCTTCAGGACATCCGTACCCAGACTACGGAATTGGCGCTCATGGTTGCGGAAAAGGTTGTGCAGCGGAGTTTGACCGACGCTGATCAACGGAAGTTCGCCGACGAAGCGCTTGAAGCCCTCTCTCGATCACAACAGCGCTAATCTGCCCGTATCGGGATTTTCAGGGGGTGTCAGCTCAGGCTGATCCCCCCTGGCCGATACCCATCAAGATCTACCGTCACAAACTGAAATCCCAGTTCTTTCAGTTGTGTAGTGATTCGTGTGCGTCGAGCCTGTTCAATGATCCAGGGGAGGTCGCCGGGGGCCACTTCAATTCTGGCGATATCGCCGTGGTTTCTGACTCGAAAATGGCGGAGCCCCTCGCGTTGAAGCAAGGCTTCAGCCTCTTCAACTCGGCTCAGTTTTTCCAGTGTAATTGGCATTCCACGAGGGATTCGTGACGAGAGGCAGGCTGCTGCAGGCTTATCCCAGTTCGAGAGACCGAGTTCCTTGGCCAGGATGCGGATGTCGGATTTTGACAGCTCAGCCTCGACGAGCGGGCTCCGGACGCCCCATTCCCGTGCCGCCTTTATACCAGGACGGTCATCACCCAGGTCGTCCAGGTTGGTGCCATCCACGACATACGCGGCGTTCTTTGATTGTCGGACAGTGCCGAGCAGCTGATATAAATCTGTTTTGCAGTGAAAGCATCGGCTGGCGTCATTCTTGACGAAATCCTCAATGGTCAATTGGTCAGTTTGCACCAGTTCATGCCGGGCGCCAATTTCTTGAGCGACTCGCTTGGCGGCTTCAAGTTCCAGTAATGGAAATGTCGGCGAGACGGCCGTGATGCCGATCGCTTTTTCACCAAGTTGGTCATGCGCAACCTTCAGTACAAAGGTGCTGTCGATGCCACCGGAGTAGGCGACAACCACGGAACCAAAATCTGTGAGTACGGTTCGAAGTCGAAGAAGTTTGTCTTGCAGAACAGTCACTTGCATAGGTGCTTCGTTCCTAACGTCGCGCATACATCACGATGATTTTTACGCGCCCGGCTAGTGACGGACTTTCGCTTTGGTAATGTTCCCCACTACCACAAGGGCGTAAAGCTGAGGGTTGAGGTATTGTTTGGCCACACGCTGCACGTCATCTTTTGTGACGCGGTCAATCCATTTGGGGTATTGGCTGAAGTAGTCGAATCCGAGGCCAAAAAACTCCACCTGTCCCAAGACTTGAGCCAACTTCGCTGTGGAATCCAGTCGTAACGGGAAACTCCCCATCAAAAACGACTTGGCTTCGGCTAATTCCTGGTCGGTCACCGGTGCCTCACGGATCGCTTTCATCTCAGCTAAGACGCTGCTGATAGCCTGGTTGGTGGTCTCGGTGCGAGTCTGGAGGCTGATCCAGAATGATCCTGGCACGGCTCTCGCGTCATAGTGGCTCGTGATGCCGTAGGCAAGGCCCTGCTTGTCACGAATGGAATCCATCAGCCGCGAGGAAAATCCGCCGGCTCCTAGAACATGATTCATGACGGTGACCGCATAGAAGTCAGGGTTCGTTCGGGTAATTCCGGAATGACCCAACATAATAGTAGACTGAGTTAAGTCTTTTTCGATGAATTGGACGGCCTTCTTCTCGACGCTGGGCGGTTTCCTGACGGGCCGAGGTTGTGCAAGGCCTTTCTTCCAAGACCCGAAATGTACCTGAATAAGCGACGTCGCTTGTTCGACCGTCACGTCACCAACGATGGTCAGGATGACTTGGTTAGGGAGGTATTCTTTTGCGTAGAAGCCTTGGATATCGGACAAGGTAATCTTGTTGAGTGTCTCCTCGGTTCCCTGTACCGGCCAGCGGTAGGGGTGAGTCTGATAGACCAGCTGGTTGAAGGCTTTCATCGCCACATGGCTGGGGTCATCGTTGTCGCTCGCGATTTCACCGTGGATCTGTGATCGAACCCGTTCAAATTCCTGTTTGGGAAATGCGGGACGTTGAAGGATATCAGCAAGAAGCGTAAACCCCAGGTCAATATCCTTTCTTAGAATACGGGCCGACGCGGTCGTGAAGTCTTCACTGGCTTGCGCGCTCAGTGATCCTCCGACAAAGTCGATCTGTTCGGCGAGTTGCTTGGACGATCGTGATGTCGTACCCTCATCGAGCAGGCTGGCCACGAGATTGGCAACACCTGCCTTCTCCGAAGGATCCTGCGACGAGCCGGCTTTGATGAGCGCATGGAGTTCCACGATGGGAAGGAAATGTTGTTCCAACACGACGACCGTCATCCCATTCGGCGTGGTGAACTTAATAGGTGCGAGGTCGGCAGCGGCTGCTCCCTGGGGAATACTCATCGACAATGCGGCACAGAAAGCCCAGTACATCGGCTCGAGAAGTGAACGCACTCGAGCGAGTCGGGAGCTCGAATTAGAGTGCTCCGCAGGGCATGCAGTGTGAGTCATGGTGTCCTAGGACTTCCCATCATGGGTCGATGAGGAAGGTGATTCGGGCGGTTTTGGCGGTAAGGGGATGAGAATCCCTGTCGTCCGACTGTCAGGAGTCAAATACTGCTTCGCGACACGTTGAATATCTTGGGCCGTGACTGCACGGATATGTTCAACAAACTGATTGATACGTCGCCACCCTGCGCCGACGGTCTCTGCTTGTCCCATGAGCATGGCATGGCGAAAATTCGAGTCTTGCTCAAACACGCGCGACGCTTCCACCTGATTCTTGGCCCGTTGGAGCTCCAGCTCCGATGGGGGCTCATTCTGAAGGCGCAAGACCTCCCGTTGGAGCGCTTCTTCTACAGCCTCGACCTTCGTTCCAGGATTGACCACCGCATAGAAATAGAAGAGGCCGGGATCGGTTTGCAGCAAGCTGTAGTCCGCACCGACTGCAAGCGCCATTTTCTGGTCATAGACGAGACTCTGGTAGAGGCGGGAGCTCTTCCCATGCGAAAGGATCGACTCAAGGAGGTCCAGGGCATAGCTGTCGTCGCTTGAATAGTTTGGGATGCGAAACCCTGTCATCACAAACGGAACCTGGGCTTCCCGCTTGAGAAGAAACCGACGTTCACCGCGTTGTTCCGGCTCAGGCGGCAGAACGTGCTTCGGCGATGGGCCTCTGGGGATCGGCTCAAACAAGCGTTTGATCATGGGGAGTAGCGTGTCGGCTTTGATATCGCCCACCACGATCAAAGTGGCGTTGTTGGGCGAATAAAAAGTGTCATAGTGGCGCTGTAAGTCTTCGATCGCCATCGCATCGAGGTCTGCGAACCAGCCGATCACCGGCCAATGATAGGGATGACTCATGAAGACTTGGGCAAACAAGGCTTCGACCAAGGCACCTTGCGGGTCATCCTCGGACCGCAAACGGCGTTCCTCTTTCACGACGTCGCGCTCCGTCTGGAACTCACTGTGATCGAGGAGCAACCCCTGCATCCGGTCGGCCTCTAGTTCCAAGGCAAGCCCGACACGGTCAGCCGCCACATTTTCAAAATAAGCGGTGAAATCCTGTCCGGTAAAGGCGTTGTCGATCCCGCCATTCTTTCGGATAATTCGTGAAAACGAGCCTTTGGGATACCGGGCCGTGCCCTTGAACATCATGTGTTCAAGCATGTGTGAGAGTCCCGCGCGACCCATGACTTCATTACGGGAGCCCACCTTGTACCAGACCTGGACCGTAGCCACCGGGGCTTTCGGCACTTCGATCAGCAGCACCTTCATACCGTTGGTGAGGATGTACTCGTTAGGGTCGGCTCCCATGGAAATGGAGCGGTCGCCCAGGATCAGGAGAATCCCTGCCAGAAAGGCAAACCAAGTGCGTGTGACAATCGGCCTGATCATGATGGGCGTTGGATAGAGCATGCTAACAACGAGTTTCAATAGCTGTCAAGGTAACGGGAGGTTGGTTGCCGGAGACGTCACCAAGTTGTCCGCAGGCGCCGTACACGTCGCGCCCGCGACTCTTCCGGACATAGACATCGAGCCCCGCCTTGCGGAGGTCGGATTGAAAGCGCAGCACGTCTTTTTCCGGTGGACGATGAAACCGACTTCCCGGGAATTCATTGAACGGGATGAGATTCACTTTGCAGCGCAACGATTTCAGCAGCTGTACTAAGCGCCGAGCATCGGCCGGAAGATCATTCACACCGGCCAGCAGGACGTATTCGAACGTCAACCGTTGATGGGGTGCAAGAGGGTACCGCCGACAAGCAGCCAGGAGTGATTTGAGGGACGCGATATTACTGGCGGCAGGCATCAGGTCTCGACGTTGTTCTTCCGTGGTGGCATTCAGAGAGATGGCGAGATTCACGCCCATCGCCGCGACGTCCGAAAGGCGGGAAGCCAGGCCGGCTGTCGAGACGGTAATGCGTCTCCGCGACCACCCCAGGCCCCACGGTTTGTTCGTGAGACCAGCGACGGCGGCCTTGAGTGTCTCCACATTGGCGAGGGGTTCTCCCATTCCCATGAAGACGAGATTCGTGATGCGTTCATCAGACGTCAGGAGGTCTTGGGAGGTCAGGACCTGGTCGATGATCTCATGGAGTTTGAGGTTACGTTTCAGTCCCATCTGTCCGGTGAGGCAGAACCCACAGTCCAACATGCATCCTACCTGTGTCGACACGCAGAGGGTCAGCCTGCTGTCGTCAGGGATCAGTACGGATTCGACCGACATTCCATCTTCGAGTGTCAGGAGTACTTTACGTGTTCCATCTTGAGATTGGAGAACGGTCACCTGTGTCGAGCGACCGATGGAGGCGGATTGCGAGAGTGCGACTCGATCCTGCATCGGCAGATCGGTCATGTCCAGGATCGTTCGAAGACGTCGTTGGTATAACCAGCGCAGAATTTGTGTGGCTCGATACGCAGGCCAGCGTTGCGTGCGGACAAACCGGGCCATCTGAAGTTCGGTGAGGGCCAAAAGATGAACCGTTGTGTTCAGGTGCGAGCCCGATGCGTTGACCATATGTTCCCTGCGTTGGATGAGCAGCCTACCATAGCTCATGTCACCTCGCATATGATTCGGGTCGCTCACCGACCCGCAATTCTTTTTCCATTGGGGGTGGCTCTGTATATAATGGGAACGGGTGGGTTTTGATGGGTGACTATGAGAAACCATAATGTATCGGCCATCGTCGGCATCTGTGTGACGTTGCTCAGTGTATTCGTGCCGTCGCGTGACGCGCACACCGCGCAGGTTGCCGCGCTGGACCAACCGAATACCGAGAGCTGTGCATCTCCCGAGGAATGTTTTCTGGCAGCGGTTTGGCCGAGGGAACGACTGGGGAATGCTTTGACGAAGGACCAAGTCCTTGCACTGAAACTTGAGCGTCTCCGGAAGGTCATGGAAGGGGGGGCGGCGTCGCTCTGGGCTAAGAGGGCCGGGTTACTCTCCGGCGTGATTCTGACGGATCGTAATCCTGCTGCCGCGCTGCCGTATCTTCGAGCTGCACAGCAAGACTTTCCGGTTCTCGACGATTACATCCGATTCTGGATCGGCGAGGCCCACTTACGACTGGGGGAGGTCAAGGAGGCTGCGGCGATGTTCGAAGGAGTGCCGCAAGCGGTCCCCGATTCCAACTTGCTCAACTTGGCCGCGCTCCGTGCCGGGGAAGCCTGGTATCGAGCTGCCAGTTGCCCCGAGGCCATCTCTTGGTCTCTGAAGGCAGTGAGTGGAAATGATAAAGACCCTCAAGTCGCGCAGGCATGGCTGCGATTAGCCTCGTGTTATCTCCGTGAAAATCAATTGACCGAAGCCCGAGACACGTTGAAGCAGCTCTGGGTGAAGTTTCCGCAAACGAAGGAAGCGAAGGAGGCGCAGGCGTTATTGGCGAGCAACGGCGGAGGCACGTCGTGGAGTGCATCTCCTGACCTGCACTATGAGCGTGCCCAGGCATTTCTGGCACAGTCCCTTCATTCGGAAGCGATTGATGAACTCAAGAAGTTCATGACTCTCGATCCGTCCTCTCCGCAACGCTCGGATGCCAAGCTCAAATTGGGGATTGCACAGGTTCGACTCAAGACCTACGACCAGGCGCGTGACACATTCTCTGCACTGACGGAGGATCAAGGGCCTCGGGGGGATGAGGCGACGGTTTGGCTGGGGAGAGTCTACCTCCGCCAGGGGTTGGGGGAGAAGCTGTTGGATTTGTGTCGTACGCTGTCCAAGCGGACTTTGACGCCGGAACAGAAAGGACAGATCAACCTATTCGCTGGAATCTGGCTGGAGGATCAAGCTCGCTTCGACGAAGCAGCTGAACGATATCGGCATGTTGCCAAGATGGGTGACCCTGCTTCTCAACGAATTGAGGCGCAGTGGCGGGAAGGGTGGTTGCTGTATCGAACGGAGCGCCAACGGGAAGCGATCCGTGTGTGGCAACAGATTATCGATCAAAAAGACAGCGACATTGAACCACAAGCGCTCTACTGGATCGCGCGCGCCCACGGGCAGCTTGGGGATACCAAGGCGAAAGATCTGTTTGTGCAAGTCTGTCAACGGTTCCCGTACACCTACTATTGTCAGATGGCACGTGAGCAGGGGAACATACCGATGCTTCCACGGCCGGAACAGGAGTCGACCGTTTCACCTGTGGCAGCCGTCCAACCCGTTTTTGAAGCCGCTCACGCACCGACACCGGAGAGCCAGGTGACGAATCGGACACAGATCGAACAACAATCGGCCTTCCGGCGAGCGATTGAATTGAGGCTGCTTGGTCGAGAGCAAGATGCCGCGAGGGAGCTGAGCGCCTTGACGGATCGGTATAGTCGAGAGCCTGAAGTGTTGGCAGCATTATCCATCATGCTGAATGAAGTCGGCGCGTACCATCATGCGTTACGCCTCGTGCGATCGCGATTCCGAGAGAAGTTAGAACGAACCGGGGGAACAATCGCCGACGGCCTGTGGAATGTGGCCTATCCAACCGGATTGATCCCGACGATTAAAGTGTCGGCAACCAACGGGGTCGACCCCTTTCTGGTTGCGGCCATCATCCGAGAGGAAAGCCAGTATGATTGGAAGGCGGTTTCCCGCGTCGGTGCCATCGGCTTGATGCAAGTGATGCCGACCACGGCTACAGCCGTTGCGCAGCAACATCACCTGCCGAACGTGACTCGAGAGGATCTCTTCGATCAAGAAATCAACATTCGGATCGGTGTGCGGTATGTGGAACAGCTCCTGGCACAGTTTTCCGGCAATATCGTCCAAGCGATCGCAGCATACAACGCCGGTCCGGTCGTCGTGGGGACTTGGGCGGAGACGTATCGCGGTCGAAGTGAAGATGAGTTCGTAGAACTGATTCAGTACCAAGAGACCCGGCAATACGTCAAACGGGTGCTCCGTAGTTACAAAGAGTATCTCCGCTTATACGGTGCCCCTAAAACCGTTTCTTGACAGGATTTTGTGAAGTTTTTATAGTGCGCCACAATCTGGTGTGGCCTCTAACCAAGAGGGGATGATTATGTCGCTGGATCGAATGGATGCGCTCGAAACGCGAATTCGTGACCTGGTCAAGCTCGTTCAAGAGCTCAAACGAAAGAACGGACTCTTGGAGGAAGAACTCAAGGCGGCTCGTCAGCAGTTGGCCCAGCAGGATGACGTGAATCGCAGATGGGAAGTGGAGCGAACTGATATCAAGACGCGAATCGAAAAAGTCATGAGCGAGATTGAGCTGCTCGAGTGTATCGAGGATCCAAGGGAGGTGGCCATTGACTAAGACCATCGATGTAGAAATTTATGGTCACCGCTATGCCATCACCGGAGACAGCGATGATGCCTATGTCCGTCGGCTGGCTCATTTTGTCGACGACCATATGAAGCACCTCGCGGAGGGAATGAAGACCACGACACCCTCGAAACTAGCCGTGCTCACCGCGATTAATTTAGCTCATCAACTCTTCGAGTCCGAGAAGAAACGGGTTCAGGGTGAGGCCGATGTCGAACGGCGGATGGTGACCTTAATGGAATCGATTGAGGAGCAGATGCCGTCGTCGCTCTTCCGATAGCGGTGATTCGCCTTGCTTTCAAAGAGTCCCTTTGTTATCGTGTAGATATGTCGGTATCGGTGGATGAGGTAAGGGCGTAGCGTTGAACCGTTGAATGACTTGGAAATACGTGTCAAAAAAGCCACAGGCAGTGTTGTTCTGAAGGGATACGAAGTGTTTGTTCAAGGGGTGTGCAATTTGCGGATCGTGGATAGTCGACCATGCCGGTTCACCTTAGGACTGGCAGATGCGCAAAGCGCACCACGATCACGGCAGATGCCGGCCGGACAGGGGGATGATCCAGCGTCTATGGCTGTGTTGTTCGCCGCCTCGTGTCGCTGACTGAGGAGTGCGAGGCAAACAGCGGAACCCGGCAGGTTAGGAAGTTGTATCCTGATGAATGCCTGTATTTCCAAGTGAAGCGATTTCTCGTCTCCTAAGCCCTTCCTTCATCATCACCGCACATGTCCGAATCGTGCCCGTTGTCTGTGATGTGTCATGGTGTGCCCGTCTCGATCCAAGCGGATCTGACCGGGCGAAATTTAAGAAGGGGGTGACTCCCATTTCTACTGAAACGATTGTGTCCATCGTACTTTCTCTGATCGTAGGCGCTGTGGTTGGGGCGGGTGTGTTTGAGCTGCTTCGACGCCGTGTGACGGGAGCCAAACAGGCTGAGGCGGAAGAACTCGCGAAGCAGGTTGTCCAGAATGCACAGCGAGAAGCGGAGAATGTCCTCAAGGAAGCCAGGTTTGAGGCCAAGGATCTTGCGTTTAAGGCCAAGTCCGAGTTCGAACAAGAGCAAAAGGCGAAGCTAGGTGAACTATCAGGGGTGGAAAAGCGGCTCATCCAGCGGGAAGGTGTGTTGGATGGAAAGTTGACGGCCGTAGAAAAGCGCGAGAACGAAGCCCGGAAGCGCGAACAGGATTTCGCAAAACGGGAGGAAGGCTTGGCGGCGAAAGAGGCTGCCTGCGCCAAGGCGGAGCGTGAGCACCGTGAGGCCTTGGAGCGAGTGGCAGGCATGACGGCGGAAGAAGCCAAGAAACAACTGATCGTCGAGATGGAGTCGCAGGCGAAACTGGATGCCGTGGGGATTGCCAAACGGACCATTGAAGAGGCCCGCGAGAATGCCGAACGCGAGGCGCGGGAAATCATTACCTCATCGATTCAGCGCGTGGTTCGTGACTATGTCTCGGAGTCGACGATTTCTGTCGTCCCGATTCCGAATGATGCGATGAAGGGGCGGATCATTGGTCGTGAAGGGCGCAATATCCGCGCCTTGGAAGCGGCGACAGGCATTGACCTCATCATTGATGAAACGCCTGAAGCCGTGATTATTTCCGGGTTTGATCCGTTGCGGCGCGAGATTGCAAAAGTATCCTTGGAACGCCTGATGCATGATGGACGCATCCATCCCACGCGTATCGAGGAGATCGTCGAAAAGGTTAAGGTCGACATCGATAAGTTGATGTATGAGGAGGCCGAGAAGATTATCTTTGAACTGGGTCTCTCCGATTTTAACCCGGAGTTGATAAAAGTCTTGGGTCGCTTGAAATATCGAACGAGTTACGGCCAGAACAATCTCTATCACGCCCGCGAAGCCTCCTACATCTGCGGCATCATGGCGTCGGAGTTGGGCCTTGATGTCAAGTTGGCTCGGCGGGGGGCCCTTCTTCATGATATCGGTAAAGCCGTCAGTCATGAAGAGGAGGGGCCGCATGCCATGCTGGGGGCTGAGATCGCCAAGAAATACGGCGAATCGGCAAAGATCGTCAATGCCATCGCGGCGCACCACGAGCAAGTGGAGCCGATTTGTCCGGAGAGCGTATTAGTGGCGGCGGCTGAGGCCTTATCGGCCGCACGTCCGGGAGCAAGGCGCGAGGCACTTGAGTCGTATGTGAAGCGGCTGGAGAAATTGGAATCGCTCGCAACCGGGCACAAAGGCGTCCAGAAGGCGTACGCCATCCAAGCAGGGCGTGAAATTCGGGTCATTGTCCGACAGGAAGATATTACGGATTCTGAGTCCTTTCAGCTGTCGCGTGAGCTGGCGAAGAAGATCGAACAGGAGTTGACCTATCCGGGGCAAATCAAGGTGACGGTGATTCGGGAAAGTCGATACGTGGAATACGCCAAATGAAGGTGTTATGCATCGGCGACGTCATGGGAGAGCCGGGCCGTCGAACGCTTGCCCGCATGGTGCCTCGGCTGGTGGCCCAGCGCCAGATCGATGCGGTGATCGCCAACGGCGAGAACGTCGCGGGGGGGTTCGGAATTACAAGGGAGTTGGCGGAGGAACTCTTTGAAACGGGCGTGTCGGTCATCACGACCGGCAATCACGCGTGGGATAAAAAAGAGGCGGTTGAGTATTTTTCACGTGAACCGCGTCTATTACGACCGGGAAACTATCCTCCGGGAGTCCCGGGAAATGGCAGCGTGGTCTTCGAGACGGCAAGTGGAGAACGGCTCGCCGTCCTTCAACTGATGGGGCGGGTCTACATGCCGACGCTCGACTGTCCGTTTCAAGCAGCCAAGCGTGAGTTGTCGCGGTTGAAACGAGAGACATCGGCTATTGTCGTCGACATGCATGCGGAGACCACGTCCGAAAAAATGGCGATGGGGCATTTTTTGGATGGAGAGGTGACGGCCGTCGTTGGAACACATACTCATGTGCAAACGGCCGATGAACAGATCCTTCCGAAAGGCACCGCCTATATCACGGATATTGGAATGACGGGACCGCTTCATTCAGTCATCGGGGTCAAAAAGGAACTCGCCATCGAGAAGTTCTTGACCGGCATGCCCAAGCGCTTTGAGGTCGCCTCAGGGCCTTCGGTGTTTTGTGCCGTCTTGCTCGAACTGGATGTGCGTTTGGGCAAGGCCGTGGCGTTCGAACGGATTCGCCAGATTGATTAAACGAAGCGTCACCCGATGGTTCACGTGCCGCTAGCTGTTTCCTGATCACTATGAGTGCCTCACGGGTTTCATGAGAAGAGGACTCACTCATACCAAACCGTCTTCATCTCTTTTTCCTCTCGATTCGCCCTCGAGACAGGTGCTGACAGTCTCAGAACTGACGGCCATGGTGCGGGCCTCCCTCGAGACGTCCTTTTCGGAGGTGTGGCTTGAGGGGGAAATCTCGAACCTCCGGGCCCCAGGGTCTGGGCATCTGTATTGTACTCTGAAGGATCAGACGAGTCAGATTCGCGCGGTGATCTTTCGATCAACCGCCCTTCGATTGCGGTTTGGCCTGGAGGACGGTCTCCATGTCATCGTGCGTGGGCGAGTGTCGGTCTATGAACCGCGGGGGGAATATCAGCTCATTTTGGATCATGTTGAGCCGAGAGGGCTGGGCGCCCTTCAGTTGGCCTTGGAGCAACTGAAGCGCCGCCTGGAAGACGAGGGGCTCTTCGATGTCACACGCAAACGATCACTTCCGGCATTGCCACGGACCGTCGGTCTTGTGACCTCAGCCACTGGGGCGGCGGTTCGAGACATGATGGCGGTCCTGCATCGTCGATGTCCCATCGTGCGCATTATTCTCGTGCCGGTCTCGGTACAGGGCGACGGATCAGCGGAACAGATCGTGGCTGCCATTGACGTGTTGAATCAGCTGGAGGCCGTCGATGTCATAATCGTCGGACGAGGCGGCGGGTCATTGGAAGATCTCTGGAGCTTCAACGAAGAGATTGTCGTACGGGCAGTCGCCTGCTCAGCGGTACCTATCGTATCAGCCGTCGGACATGAGACGGATGTGACGCTGACCGACTTTGCCGCAGATGTTCGAGCCCCAACACCCTCCGCTGCTGCCGAACTGGTTGTTCCGGTCTTAGCGGAGCTTGTCGAACGACTCGAGATGCTCATCACGCGTGCTCGGCAAGCCATCACTGCACAGTGCTTGGATCAGCATCAGCGCCTTGATCTTGTGTTGGCCGAGATGGGCCACATTCGGCTACGGATTCTCAAAGAAGCCCAGCGGGTGGATGAGGCCGTGGCTGGTATGCGAGAAGCGACACAGGCCACGCTGAGGAGTGCGATGGTCAATGCCCAAGCATGGACACAAGCGTTGATGTCGCAGAATCCGGTCTTCCGCGTGCGTCGGGATTTGGGGATTATCCCACAGTTGCGGTCGCGTTTGGCCGCAGCGATGGATCATGTCGTGACGCAGAAAATGCAACTGACACGCGGCACCCTCTGGAGATTGAATGGGCTGAGTCCGCTTGCGATTCTGGAACGTGGATATGCGATTCTTGAAATGGTGCCGAGCCGTCAGATGATACGAGGTGTTGAGCAGGTGGCTGTTGGAGATGAGGTGGTGGCCCGTCTGACCAATGGGCAGGTTCGTTGTACGGTGAATGACGTCACGTCGAATCCATCGGTTTAAAATCGTACCGGGGCTTCGCTATAATGAACGCTCTTGAAGGGAGAAGGTTGTGGCTGGGGTGAAATTTGAACAGGCGATGGCTCGATTGGAAGTCATCGTGGGGGAGTTGGAAAAAGGCGATCTGCCCCTCGATGAATCGTTGAAGATTTTTGAGGAGGGGATTCGACTGTCGAAGAGTTGCCTCAAAGTATTGGAAGAGGCCGAACGAAAGGTCGAAGTGCTCGTCCAGGATAAGAATGGGAAGAAGCAGCTGCGGGCGTTCACCTCGGATGACATTGATGTCGTCGGCTCTGCCGAAGAGTCCTAGATAGGACGCTGAAAAATTTCACCAGCGGTGTCCTCGCATCGTTCAGAGGTTCAACGTACTGACACGTACGTCTCATCTCTTGCTCGATGCGGCCTTGCTGGACGGCCTGTTTGAGCATCCTTCAGTGATTGTGGCGTGAGTGCCGCACTGTTCATTCCAACTGCATTGGTGGTAATGGCCGAATTTTCTGCAACCTGCTAACCCGTTGTTGCTCTGATCCCGGGTTCTTTTTTGCCCTTCCTCATTTAGGCGCACATGGCGACACAAGCGCGACGCGAGAAGCATCGATGTGACCAGGTGTTGACGGCTCAGGGCCTCGTCCAGAGTCGTGATGCCGCCGTACGGCTGATTCTGGCGGGAAAGGTCAAGAGCGACGGAGTGCTTGTCGATAAACCGTCCAGGCTGATCCCGATCGATGCCTCCATCGAGATTGCCGGAGAGGACCAGCCGTTTGTCGGCCGAGGTGGGGAGAAACTCGACGCGGCGCTGGACGCAGGGACGATCAATCCACAGGGGTGGGTGTGTCTCGACGTCGGCTGTTCGACGGGCGGGTTCACAGACTGTCTGCTCCAACGGGGAGCGATGAAGGTCTACGCCGTTGATGTGGGCTATGGGCAATTTGACTGGCGACTCCGTCATGACCCGCGGGTCGTGCTGCTTGAGCGGACCAATATCCGCTATATGGAGCGCTCCGCCGTTCCAGACTCGATTCAGCTGGTCGTCATCGATGTCTCCTTTATCTCATTGACGAAGGTCCTGCCGGCCATCACGCAGTTTATTCGACCACAGGCTCAGGTCGTGGCCCTGATCAAACCGCAGTTTGAAGTTGGCAAAGGTCAGGTCGGTCGGGGGGGGATCGTACGGGATGAGGGACAGCGAACGGAGGTTGTTCAGCGAGTGATACGATTTGCTGAGGAGCTGGGGTTACGGACTCTGACTACCGTTCTCTCCGCCGTCAAAGGGAAGAAGGGGAACCAGGAGATATTCGCAATCTTTGAGTACAATGCGCCGATTCATGATATGTAAGGAGCATCGATAACGGAGAGTATTGATTCAGGAGGGCCAATGAAAGTACTCGTCACGGGTGGTGCAGGATTTATCGGATCTCATGTGGTGGATCGACTGATCGAGGAGGGGCATCAAGTTGTCATCGTCGACAATCTGGTGACCGGAAAGCGCAAGAATGTTAATCGCGCCGCCAGTCTCTATAAAACCGACATTACCAGCTGGCGTCTCGAACGGATCTTTCGCAATGAACGGCCCAATATCGTGCTGCATCTTGCGGCGCAAGTGAGCGTGCGCAATTCAGTGACCGATCCGGTCTTTGATGCGCAGGTGAATGTGCTGGGTACCATGAACGTATTGCAACAAGCGGTCCGGTATGGGTGCCGAAAAGTGGTGTTCTCCTCATCCGGCGGGGCGATTTACGGAGAGCAGGAGGCCTTTCCGGCCCCTGAATCGCACGTCACCAACCCCTTGTCGCCCTATGGGATCAGCAAACTGTGCGGCGAACATTACTTATCGTACTTCCAGCGAGTCGGCGGGATCCCAGTGGTCAGCCTTCGCTACGCCAATGTCTATGGACCGAGACAAGATCCAGAAGGCGAGGCGGGTGTGGTGGCGATCTTCATTCAAAAGATGTTGAACGGGGAACAGCCCATCATCAACGGCAATGGCCGTCAAACCAGAGATTTTGTGTTCGTTGAAGATGTGGCCGAGGCCAATCTGGCCGCCATGGGTCAGGATGCACATGGCGTCTATAACGTCGGAACCGGGGCGGAAACGTCCGTCAACGAGTTATTCCGCATGCTGGCTGGATTAACCGGGTCAAGTGCCAAGGAAGTTCATGGGCCGGCCAAAGCCGGCGAGCAGATTCGGAGCGTCGTTGACGCGTCGAGGATCAAACAAGAACTTGGGTGGGAGGCCAAGATGGACCTCTCAGATGGACTCAAGCAAACAGTGGAGTTCTTCCAAGGCAAGGCTCAATAACCGGTCACCTCATGCGAACGGAACGCTCGGTCACTTGTGCCCGGCATCGCCTAGCAGTCTGCTGAAAAACTTAACATGTGTGCTTCGACAAGCTCAGCACGAACGGGAAACTCTAATAGTTTCAATGCTCTTCTCGCTCATCCTGAGGCTCTCGAAGGATGAGCAGAGGGTTTTTCAGCAGACTGCTAGAGCAGCTGATCTTCCCAAGCCGGTGTTCTTGTTAGGATCAGTACCGGGGGACAGTCCCATCCACTTGGATCGACCAGGCATCGATCCCACCGATCAAATTCTTCACGTTGGAAAATCCCTGTTGAAGCAGGAATCCGGTCGCATCGCCGCTGCGCATGCCATGATGGCAGTACGCGATAATCTCGGTCTCCCGATCCAATTTGGACAGTGACTGGGGTAACGTGCCGAGTGGAATCAGCACCGAGTTATCCAGCCTGGCCAACTGGTTCTCCCAGGGCTCGCGGACGTCCAAGAGTACCAACTGATCCCCTTTATCGATCCGAGCCTTCAGCTCTTTTGGTGTAATCGTAAAACTCATGTGACCGCCTCCTTTTTATTAAAACAAATCATAAGCGAGTGAAGAAAAGGCTGTCAAATGCGGTCGGCTAGCCTGGTTAACCGAATTCCTCTGCTCATTCCGTGTCTGATGCCTCGTCGAACACCCAGCGTCCCCGGCGGTCTGGACGAGTGAGTGCTGCGGTGAGCTGATCGATAAAATCCGACCGTGGAATCTCTTCTGCACCGAACCGCATGACATGGGGAGAAGATTGTTGGCAATCGATCAGGCGGAAGTCCCAGGCCTGGAGTTGGCGGATGAGCGTTACGAGTGCGACCTTTGACGCGTCATCGACTCTAGTGAACATGGATTCGGCGAAGAAAGCGCCACCAAGGGCCACACCGTAGACGCCACCAACCAGGCGACCGTCCTGCCAGGATTCGACGGAGTGGGCATGGCCAAGTTCATGCAACCGCGTATAGGCGGCCAACATCTCATCCGTGATCCACGTCCCTCCTTCCGGATATTGAGGACGTGGCCCTGCGCACTGTTCCATCACATGGCGAAAGCAGGTATCGAGCGTGACCGTGAATACATTCGAGCGAAGTCGTTTCTTCAGGCTGTGCGGAACGTGAAGTTTCTCCGGAAACAACACAGCCCGAGGATCCGGTGACCACCAGAGAATGGGATCGTCTTCGTTGTACCAAGGGAAAATGCCGTGCCGGTACGCTTCGAGTAATCGTTCGGGACGGAGGTCTCCCCCGACGGCAAGCAGACCTTCTGGGGAGGCTCGATCTACTGAAGGAAAACGAAGGTCATGTTGGTGTAAGCGAACCATCGCAACGTACGATACGTGAAGTGGGGTGAAAAGACCATGCTGGCCGGGGGTAACGGTTTCTTACATGCTCAAGAAAGCACCAACAGTCTGCTGAAAAACTCGGTCTGTGTGCTTCGACAGGCTCAGCACGAACGGAAAACCTCTATGCTTTCACTAACCACTCCATTCGTCCTGAGGCTCTCGAAGGATGACC